>JAYENG010000254.1:0-7263 GCA_034721975.1 Bacillota bacterium | reverse complement strand
TTGACCCATTATGGATTTTTTTTTACTAGTTCAACTTCATTATACAATTAAGCATTTTTTTATATTGGGCTACATGATCATTTCTTTGATTTCTTCAATAGATAATTCATTTAAACCCATTTTCTTTTGATTATATCCTAGTTCAAAATAATCTTTATGATGTACCAATGATCCAACATTAATAATCGTATCCACCCAAGGTGTACTAATTCCAGCAATTGTTGCTAAAGTTTTTGCCGGTACTACAAGATATGGCAAATCTTCAGTCACATATCTACCAAATACATCTTGACCATAAATTTCTTTATATGGACTTTGATCGCTATTAACATAATCATATACATTATCACATTCATTATCGCCATAGTATTCTTTTAAAGCATCTACAATCGGTGTTAAATTCAATCCAAATGCTTTACCAATACTTAATCTTTCTTTATCTAATTCACCAAGAGCCTTTGAAATCGTTGGACTGATTCCATCGATATAATGTCTCCATCCACTTGGATTGCTTTCGATTCCTGCAATATTGAATAATGTTGGAATTGGATGAACGATAAAATTCAAGTTATCTAGTGCCACTTCCAAAACGTTGTCTGCTCCTTTGAATATATCAATTACTTCGTTTAATATTGTTACCATTTCTTCGTTTTTAGTTGATGGATAAGTCCCAACTTTTAAAACTTCTTTTTTCTTGTAAATATCTACAGTATGATAATCCGTCGCTCTACATGCATATGGAAGCGATGCTGTCTCAGAAATTGTTATATCGACAGATACATTCATATCTTTCATAAGCTTTTTAAATAAAAATGTAGAATAATTTCCAGGCACGACTACAACATGTTGCCCATCTACCAATAAAGGTATCAATGACTTGAACATACTCTCATGAGCAAACGACGGTACAACTACCATAACTACATTTCTACCTTCTAATGCTTCTCCTAAATCATCTGTGACCAAGTCGATATCTGTCTTGTAATTGATTGACCCTTTTATAGTAATAGTTTTTTCTTTTTGCAACTTTCTAAATCCATCATTGGGAATTGCTTCGAATATACTTACAGAAGCTCCGTTATGTGCCAACTCTGCAGCAACAGCTTTTCCACCATTACCACACCCTAAAACTGCAAACTTTTCCATATTATTTCCTCCATCCAAATTATTTGTAGGACATTTGAACATTGGCTATGAATTCAGTATAACAGTTTCAATTTAAAAATCATCTTGCACAAAAAACGAAAATATACACGTTAATATGTGCGTTTTGCACAACGTGTATATTTTAATCTTCATTTTTTATAAATATTTTATTCTTTATCGTAATAGAAATCTTTAACTCGAAGTACATGGTTTCTCACTATTTCCCTTACTTTCTCAACTTCACCTTCTTCAATTAATTTCACAATCAATTGGTGTTCTTTCATTTCTTCAATTATTACTTTTTTATCAGTGTATCTTTTTACCCTAAGCAATCGGTGAACACATAATTCATCCACTATCGAATTCATAAATTTCGTCAATATTTCATTTTTAGATGCTTTTATCATTCTCAGATGAAACTTCATCCCTTCTTCAATGGTATATTTATCATTGTAAGTAATCTCTATTGTATGTTCGATTGTTTCATTCATCTCACGGATATCTTCACTATTTGCATTTTGAGCAGCCAAAGCAGCTAATTCAGGTTCGATTATCAATCTTGTTTGAACCAATTCATCTAATGAATCTGCATCTCTTAACGCCCACGTCAATTCCATTCTACGAATATTGTTAAATACATTTTCAGTTAAAAAAGTTCCCTTGCCAGCCTTAGCTGTTATTATTCCTGACAATTCCAAAGCCTTCAACGCTTCTCTAACACTGTTTCTGCTGACATTAAATGCTTCCGCAAGAGCAATCTCTCCAGGAATCTTTTCTCCAGACTCCCATGATTTATCTTTTATCAATTTGATTATTTCATGTATAACTTCTTCATATATATTTGTTTTATTCAATGGTTTAATCACACTATCACTCTTTCAACACTTATTTATTTTAACAACATATTAATATTATACCATTTTTTACTAGCAAACGGACATTTATAATTATTTTAACCACCTTGTTATTAATATGTTATATATTTCACAAATAGTATATCACAAACTTGTCGAACATTCAAACATTAAATTAAAATAAAAAAATCCTTTAAAAAGGATTTTTTATTTTAATCTTCTTTACACTATCATTTTACTCTATTAAACTTATAAAATATTCATGAAATTTAGTATTGTCCGTTAACTCTGGATGAAATGAAGTAGCAAGAATGTTATCCTGTTTAGCTGCTACGATATTTCCATCTAGTTCACATATAAATTCTACATTCTCTTTCATATCTACAATAATAGGAGCACGAATAAATACAAAAGGTATTTTTTCTTCTGAAACACATGGAATGACTTGTTCAGTTATAAAGCTATCCAACTGCCTTCCGTATGCATTTCTCCTCACCTTTATATCCATCACTTTCAGGTGTCCTTCTTCAAACGGTTCTATTTCTTTTGCTAAGAGTATCATGCCTGCGCAGGTTCCCCAAACAAATAGACCATCATTTATTTTTTTTACCAAGCTATCTTTTATTTTTAAATCATCTAATAATTTACCAATTGCAGTACTCTCTCCACCTGGCAATATAAGAGCATCTATATTATCTAGTTCAAAAGCTTTTCTGATTTCCACCGCTTCATGACCGAGTTTTTGTATCATATCAATATGTTCGGCAAAAGCGCCTTGAAGTGCCAATACACCAATGCGTTTCATATCTAGTATCCTCTATTCGCCATCAACTGATCTTTTTCAATCGAGTAAACATTAATTCCAACCATCGCTTCACCTAGATTGCTGGAAACCTCAGCCAAAATTTTTTAATCGTTGAAATTTGTAACAGCCTTAACTATTGCAGCCGCCCTTTTACGCGGATCTCCTGATTTGAATATACCAGAACCTACAAATACTCCATCACATCCTAGCTGCATCATCATTGCTGCATCTGCAGGAGTCGCCACACCACCGGCAGCAAAATTTACAACTGGAAGTCTTCCGTGATTATATACATACTCAACCAGATTGACAGGAGCCCCGATTTCTTTAGCTGCATTATGAAGTTCTTCTTTTGA
Source organism: Bacillota bacterium (assembly GCA_034721975.1). Classification (GTDB taxonomy): domain Bacteria; phylum Bacillota; class Clostridia; order Peptostreptococcales; family Acidaminobacteraceae; genus DAOURC01. The sequence continues at coordinate 4,102 of JAYENG010000254.1, read as the reverse complement.
AAGTCCTTTTATCCTTCTTATTTCAGAATTCATCAAACGCATATGTCTAACAGCTTCAATAACATCACCAGTTCCGGGTTCGCCCTTCGTCCTTATCATGGAAGCACCTTCAGATATTCTTCTAAGCGCCTCTCCAAGATTTTTCGCGCCGCATACAAATGGTACTTTGAAGTTCGTTTTATCTATATGGAGAATAGGATCAGCTGGTGTTAAAACTTCACTTTCATCGATGTAATCCACTTCCAAAGCTTCGAGAATTTGAGCTTCTACAAAATGCCCTATTCTTACTTTTGCCATAACAGGAATCGATACAGCAGCTTGTATGCTCTTTATCATATCCGGATCAGAAGCTCTAGCGACTCCTCCATCTTTTCTAATGTCAGCTGGGACTCTTTCAAGTGCCATGACTGCACAAGCTCCGCTTTCCTCAGCAATCATCGCTTCTTCAGCAGTTGTAACATCCATGATGACTCCACCTTTTAACATTTGAGCTAAATTTTTGTTTAATTCATATTGTGATTCCATTATTGTAACCCTCCATTATCATAATTTTTGTATTATCAATACATCTCTATGATAATAAAATCAAAAATTTAATCAATAAATATATCGGATACTGTATGGGTACAATTCGTTTAACACGATTTTCAATAAGTATATTCTCATACACCGATTTTTATATCGCGCTAATTTATTAACAAAATAGTTTTAATATTTATCAAAAAAACAGAAAAAGATAGATTTTGCTATCTTTTATGTGAGATTTAATTCTACATATACTGTTTCATTATTTTAAAATATTGCTGTTATTTACAATCGAAGTACTGTACATAAAAAGTACATCTTTATCTTCAAAATCTACATACTCATTTAATAAATCCTTCGACATGTATCTTAAATCGACCAGTGTGATCTTGCTATACGATTCCACTAGAAGCGGCGCCAGACTACTCGAGAATGAATCTCTGAAAATAATCAACTCACGATCTTGTTTCGCATCTGGATTTTCAATGGTAATCAGCGGAGAACTTCCCGATAAAAAAACATCATAGGCATCCATATCATCAAGTTTAAGCTCGTCGTAAATTTTTATATGATCTGCATCTTCATAGTTTTCAACAATGGCATTCAATATATTTTCATTGTAAAGATAAGTCAATGTATCCGGTATTACATTCAAGGCGGATTGTCCATAATAAGCACCGTAGAATGGAAAAAACACTTTCGTTTCATAGTCTTTCTCTACGATTTCAAAATCCATGGCATCTGATAACCTTTTAATTACTTCGGATAAATTTTCTTGCTTCCAATGAGGATCCGTCAAATAATAATCTTCTAAAGAAAGCTGCTCTTTTATGTCTATATATGTCATGCCTTTTAAATCACTCATCAGAAGTTCTTCTAATCTTTCGTAGTCGATTTTCAATATGTCCTCTTCCAGATAATAATTCTTGTCTGGAATGATTGAGCTATAAACATTGCTGTTCTTTAAATATTCGTTATAAATATCATCAATGTAATCACTCAAGTGCTCTACGCTTTGCTCGTTTAATGGATATTCTATTTTAAAAACCCCGTCATCGGTTACGACGATGTTGTTATTGTCCGTTTTATTGAATATTTCAAACTCGAGTATCGCTTTAAGATTTCTAAATCTATCTCTGAATATAAACTGATCTAAAGCGACTTCTTCAAAGTCTTCAATGAATTGTCCTGATAAAAAATCATTTAAATCAAAATCGTCAAATTGCTTTAGATGTCTCCTTTCCGCAAAAGAAACTTCTAAAACAGGACTGACGACGTTTAAAATCGATATGAATATTAAAAATATCATAAATGTTATGGAAATAATTTTATTCTTCATTTTCAAAACCTAAAATACAAGAATGGATTAAATGAAGCATCCACCAAGTACCCCGTTATAATTAGAATTAGTGCAATATAGCCGAGCGGCTGCGCCATATTGATAAACCTGCCGATATAATTATGATCACTTAATCTCGAGTAACACTTTTTAATAAATGGCGTTGCGCCGATAATTGAAATAATCATGATTGTACTGTAACTTTTCAAATAATACAGCGATTCTTGATTCACAATCGGAATATTCAACAAGCCGAACATTCCTTTTAAATAAATTACAGTATCTACAAGATTTTCATTATTGAAAATCACAAAACTGATCAATATTATAAACAATACATATGCATGTTGAAATACAGATGGTAATCTCTCTAATATTTTCCCTAGATAGAGTTTTTCAAAAAATAGAATCATTCCAAAGTACAAACCCCATATAACAAAATTCCAACTCGCTCCATGCCAAAAACCGGTTAGAAACCAAACAATAAATATATTTCTAAACCATTTCAGCCTGCTTCCTCTATTACCGCCTAGCGGTATATACACATAGTCCTTAAACCAGCTGCCTAATGACATGTGCCATCGGCTCCAAAACTCCGAAATGCTTTTAGAAACATAAGGATAATTGAAATTTTCAAGAAAGTGAAAACCGAATATTCGGCCAAGACCTATGGCCATATCGCTGTATCCCGAAAAATCGAAGTAAATCTGTATGGAAAATGCAATTAGACCTATCCAATAAAACAACACCGACATATTGTTTGCACCTGTCGCAATGACGCTTAATTCCCCCAAGGTATTGGCAATCAGCACTTTCTTGCATAATCCAATGACAAATCGGCTGATTCCGTATGCAAAATTGTCATAAGAGTGTTCTCTATCGTTTATTTCTTCTGCTATGGTTTTGTATCTGACAATCGGACCAGCAATAAGCTGGGGAAACAATGCAATATATGTCCCCAGCCCAAATATGCTTTTTTGTGCTCTTGCTTCGCCTCTATAAACATCGATTGTATAACTCATCGTCTGGAATGTAAAAAAGCTGATCCCGATGGGTAATGACAATCCCAGCAATTCAAAATCTGTTTGAAGCAATATATTGATATTTTCTATAATGAAATCGTAATATTTAAAAAATCCCAATATGGAAACATTGATGACTATAGATGAAATCAACGCTATTTTCGCCTGTTTTTGTCCCCTATACTTTTCAATCACCAAACTATGAAGAAAATCTACAATGGTCGAAAAAATAAGTATGCTCGTATAAATCGGCTCACCAAAGAAGTAAAACAATAGACTACTGACTAACAGCACCATGTTTTTATATGTCTTCGGTGCTAGAAAATATACAATAAATACTACAGGTAAAAAATAATAAATAAAACTAATACTCGAAAATAGCATCGTAACCTCTTATTCTACTAAATTTAAGAAACTTTCATGAAAAGCTTCTGATTCTTGATCCATGATCAGAACAACTAAATCACCGATATGATCGACTACAACTTCATCTTCCTCTACACCGACACAAATCCATTTTCTAGGGTCGACATTTGTTTTAATCGCGTTCATCAATTCATCTATATCCGCATCTTCTTCAACTCTAAGTAACGCCACCGAATGTGCTGCAGATGAAATCATAGGTTCTGAAGCTAATCCTTCTGTAAAAGTTATTTCATCAGTACCTAAGAAATAAGCGATATTGTCGCCTTCAATCACCGTATGCATAGTTTCAGGCAATTCAATTTCAACGCCGCCATACAGTTTTTCCATTATTTCCTCCAAAGTGCCTTCAACCGATGGTTCCTTTTCAACTTCCACAACGTCATTACCTGTTTCCTGAGTATTTGAACATCCTATAGCACCTACTGCCAATAATCCTACCAATAACAATAACAATATTTTTTTCATTTCATTCTCCTTCAAGTTCATTATTTTTTTGTTGCACATGTTTGACGTTGTAAATATTTAAATAGTTCCCAAAAAAATATATTAATTATAAATCTGCTCTTTATAATACAATTTGACATTTATTACAAAAAAACAACACCAGCCTATTGACCAGTGTTATATGCTTTATGGTGACTAAACCTATAAGCCGAGTTCTGTGTTAAGTAGCCATCAATCTAGACCTGCAATTACTTGCAGGTTCAAGCGACCTACCACGGGCAGCGACGAGCAGCCGCCTATTTATAGCCCTACTTGGTCTTGCTCCAGATGGGGTTTACAGAGCCAT
>JAYENG010000253.1:0-7278 GCA_034721975.1 Bacillota bacterium | reverse complement strand
TTGATGAATTGAATCATTGTATCCCTACTTTTTATTCTTATTTATATTGTGTTCATCGTATGTTTTACTGAAATAATGTGAACCATCATTATTCTCTGTTGTAACAAAGAAAAGATAATCAGTTTCCTCTGGATAAAGTGCTGCTATAATTGATTTTTCACCGGGAGAAGCAATTGGAGCAGGCGTCAATCCCGAGTATTTATACGTATTATAATCAGATTCGATTTCTAAATCATTGTAAGTAAGAAATTCTTTTCTTTCGCCAAGTATATATTGAATGGTAGCACAAGATTGCAATTTCATATTCATATCTAGCCTATTATGAAAAACGCTGGATACAACAGCCCTTTCTGCATCAAGTTTTGCTTCCCTTTCTATAATTGCAGCTAATGAAATCAGCTCATTTAGATTCATACCCAATAAATCCATTTGAGCATAATATTCTTCTATAAATATAAGATTGAATTTGTTTAGCATCTTGTCTATCATCTCATATGCAGATGCACTAGAATCTAAAATATAAGTATCTGGAAATAAAAACCCTTCAAAATAATGTTCTCTGTCGATATAATTCAAAAATTTATAAGAAAACTCTCCGTTTTTCAACACATCAAGAATTTCTTCCTCTGTTGCAATCCCAGAATCTTCGATAACTTCTATAATTCGATTCAGTTCATAACCTTCAGGAATAGTTATTGTTATTGTTTCTTCATATACTTTACCCTGACTAATGATCTCAATTATTTTTTTGGCATCCATAGACTGATTCAAGTGATATAACCCAGCTTTGAATTTTGTATCTGCTTCCATATCTTTTGCCAATTCCTTAAAAACCAATTTATTAACAATCAATTCATTTTCCAATAGAATTTCAGCTATTCCATCACTAGTTGTCCCCGCTGGAATTTCTACCTCTATAACATCAGCATTATCTATATTTACAGGTCCGGAGTATTTTTCAAGCAAATCAGCTTTGCTGCATCCTGAAATAAGAAGCGATACAATTATTAAACCAATGAAAATGAGTTTTTTCATAAAAACACCTCTAATAAATATTTAAGCTAATTTTATCATAAAACAACCCTCATTAAAATGAGGGTTTTAATAATTTATAATTCAGATATTATTTTACTGACATCAGCCATGATTTGGGCAAATCTCATCTCAACGTTTAAAAATTCATGCACTTTTGGATTTTCTTTCATTATGGCAATCAACTCATTAAATTCATTTTCACTTTCTTTAGAAATTTTATTGTTAAGCAATTGCTCTTTTTGAAGTTCTAATTGTCTGTTATGATAATCATCAATCATGATTTTTAAATCACTATCATTTTCAATTTCCTTGCTCAACCTCTTATAATCAATATATTCAGTTGATTTTTTGATAGCATCAGCCAATTCATTAGCATGGTCGTAAATATTCATCTTACACCTCCACGATAATCGGTAAAATCATAGGATTTCGTTTTGTTTGAGAATAAATGTAATCTCTTAATGAAACTCTTAATGCATTTTTTATATTCGACCATTCTCTGATGTTTTTCTCCTGGCATTTTTCAAAAGATTTCATGACAACTTTTTTTGAACTTCTTACCAATTTTTCTGATTCTCTAACGTAGACAAACCCTCTTGAAATAATGTCGGGACCTGATTTTAAATTTCCAGTTTCTTTATCTAGTGCTAATATTATAATGATTAATCCATCTTCAGACAATATTTTTCTATCTCTAAGTACAATATTTCCTACATCTCCAACTCCTAAACCGTCTATTAATACAATCCCTGATGGCACTTTCTTTTCTTTTACCATGTTGCCATCGGCAATTTCAACGACGTCTCCATTTTCCAATATAAAAATATTATTCAAATTCATACCTAATGATACCGCCAAATCACGATGATGTTTTAAATGTGAATATTCACCATGAATAGGTATAAAATATTTAGGTTTCACCAATGTATGAATCAACTTTAGTTCTTCACGGCATGCATGTCCAGAAACATGTACATCAGCCAACGATTCATATATTACATTAGCACCTGTTTCCAATAATTTATTGATTACATTTTTAATGCTTTTTTCATTTCCCGGTATTGGAGATGAAGATAAAACTATTGTATCATTTCCTCTAATCTGGACAAATCTATGATCCTTGTTTGCCATTCTGGTCAAAGCCGACATAGGTTCCCCTTGAGAACCCGTAGTTATTAGAACTATTTCGTTATCGGGATATCTATCGATATCCGTAACCTCAATAATTGTATCCTTTGGTAATTTTAAATATCCCAATTCTAAAGCTACACTCGTGACATTAAGCATACTTCTACCTGAGATAGCCACTTTTTTATCTTCCATCACCGCAGCATTGATAATCTGTTGAATTCTATGAACATTAGATGAAAAAGAAGCCACTATGATTCTTCCTTTTGTATGTCTGAAAATTTGTTCGAAAGTTTCACCTACTGTGCTTTCGCTCATGGTATGCCCTTCGCGTTCAGCGTTTGTTGATTCACCCAATAAAAGAGTCACACCTTCTCGACCGAGCTCCGCAAAACGCGCCAAATCAATAACTTTGCCATCGATAGGAGTGTAATCAATTTTAAAATCTCCTGTATGCACAATAAGATCTTTTGGCGTACGTATAGCAATAGCTACAGCATCAGGAATACTATGACTCACATGAATGAATTCAATTTCAAATTTTCCTATCTTGAATTTATCACCTGGATTTTTATTTATCATTTCTGGTTTTGAAATATCCTTGTGTTCTTTTAATTTATTAGTTATTAAACCCAACACGAATTTAGTACCGTAAAGTGGAGCGTCAAATTTTTTCAACACATATGGTATTGCACCAATATGGTCTTCATGAGCGTGAGTAAAAACAATCCCTTTGATTTTTTCCTTGTTTTTTTCCAAATATGATATATCTGGAATAACAAGATCGATTCCCAACATATTGTCTTCAGGAAATTTAAGTCCGGTATCGATTATAACAATTTCATTATCATATTCAAAAACCGTCATATTCTTCCCGATTTCATTCATTCCTCCAAGAGGGATGATTTTTAATTTCTTTTCTTTCTTCATATTTTTTTAACCTACCTATCTTCAAAAAATATACCAGTAAACATAATCTACTGGTCATCTAAACATTCCTTACATAATCCATAAATTTTCAAGCTGTGATCATCAATTTTAAATTCATATTTTTGCTCGACAATTTTCTCTAAATCATCTAAAAGATCTTCCGTCACCTCTATGACTTTACCACAACGGCTGCATATCAGATGATGATGTCGATGATGAGTGTCATCAGTAATAATCTCATAGCGAATGTAACCGTCATCAAAATTTATTTTAGAAATTACACCTAATTCATCAAGTACAATTAATGTTCTATAGACTGTAGCTAAACCCATTTTGGGGTATTGTCCTTTTAAAGCATCATAAATTTCTTCAGTATTTAAATGCTTATGATCGTTGTTTAGAATAGTGTCAATAACCGCTTTTCTCTGTGGGGTTAATTTATAACCCTTTTCTTTTAACTTTTGTAATATTAATCCATATATATCATTCATAAATAAACCCCTTTGTATTCTATCATTATGATGATTATATTACAAGTTGCAAATGCTATTCATTTTCATTGACGATTTCGTAATAAATTTTTGATATTTTTTCGAATTCTTCATCTGTTAAATTTTCAAAAGTGGTTTCATCACCATTTTCTATCACCTTGAAAATTACAGCTTCTTCTCCTTCTGATTCATCAACTAGATATAAAACTGCATATTCTTGTTCTTCATGTTCAAACGCTAACACTACTTCAAATTCCTGTACATTTCCTTCTTCGTCTGTCAAATTGATAAATTGTTGTTCTTGTTCATAATTATATTCATCCGTCATTTTATTTACCTCCATTATAATAATCTAAATAACCTTGCAAAATAAATGTGCTTGCAATTTTATCGATATTTTTCTTTCTTTTTTCTCTAGATAGGTCTGCTTGCAGCATCGCCTTTTCGGCTGCTATGGATGTCAACCTTTCATCCCATTCCAACGTTTCAATATCTGTTGATATTCTATCACTGTATTTGATTTTTTTCTCAAGTGAAGTTATAAATTTACTTGTTTTTTCACCTTGAGGTCCTAGAGTTCCATTCATATTGAAAGGCATTCCCGAAATTATTTTCTCTACATCATACTCTAAACACAAATCTATCAAATATTCAATATCTTTTTTACTGCTTTTTCTAAAATAATTTTCATATGGTAATGCAATTATTTTATTTTCATCAGACAACGCTATTCCAATTGTAGCATCACCTATATCCAACCCCATGAATTTACTCATCATATCACCTTAATACACAATTTAAGTAGTGTCATAAAATTTTGTTCCTTTACAAAAATCGCTTTTCATTAAACAAGCCCTAAAAGAGTGTAAAAAACTCTTTTCAAGGGCCCGATTTTTAATATTTCACAACATATTTCTAAATATCAGCACAAATCAGATTACTATGTTTATTCCTTATCGATATAAGATTTTATTAATTCTATAATAATTTCATCTCTATCAACTTCTCTAATCAACTTTCTAGCTTCATGATGACTTGTAATATAAGTAGGATCTCCAGAAATCAAATAACCAGTCATTTGACTTACTGGGTCATATCCTTTTGCAGCTAATGCGTTATATACATCTTCAAGTATTTTTTTTATTTCTTCTGAACCATTAAATTTAAAATCAAAATTAGTTGTTTCGTTATTACTCATATCTACACCCCCGATTATAGTAATTATATACCCTTCTATCTCTATTTAAGCATATTTTTTGCAATTGTTTGAACTTTTTCAAGAGCAATATTCATTTTACTTGGATCTTTTCCACCAGCTTGTGCCATATTAGGTCGACCACCACCATTACCGCCAGTGATTTTAGCCACCTCGCGAACAATGTTGCCTGCATGTAAACCTTTTTTAATAGCGCCTTCTGAAGCCATCGCTACAAAAATAATCTTATCATCTTTGCTGGATCCTAAAACAATTAGATACTCATCTAATTGATCTTTTATCTTATCTCCGATTTCTCTCACAATGCTTAAATCCACGTTTTTATACCCATAACTGATAATTGAAATGCCGTCTATTTCTACTTTTTTATCAATGATTTCTTTTAAATTGCTCAAAGCAATTTTTGATTTTAAAATTTCATTTTCTTTCGCGATTTTTTTCATATCATTAATCATATTTGAAGATATATTGACTATATCTTCTTTATTGGCATTAATTGTTTTAATAACTTTATTCAAGGTATTTTCTATTTCATCATAGTGCTTCAATGCGTTAAAACCAGTCAATGCTTCAATTCGTCTCACACCTGCCGCGACTCCACCTTCAGAAATAATTTTAAATGTTCCAGCCTGGCTAGAATTTGTTAAATGTGTTCCACCACAAAGTTCCATTGAAAAATCGCCTACTTTTACAACTCTTACATCTGTTCCATATTTCTCACTAAACAAAGCAGTCGCTCCTAGGTTTTTCGCTTCGTCTAATGTTGTATTGATTACCTCGACAGGAGTTGCTTTTAAAATCTCTTTATTGACAATGTTTTCCACATTTTTTAATTCTTCATTAGAAATTGAATCAAAATGCGTGAAGTCGAATCTGATTCTTTTAGAATCCACTGAAGATCCAGCCTGCTCGACATGATCTCCTAATACCATTTTTAACGCTTTGTGTAATAAATGAGTCGTTGTATGATTTCTCGCAATATCTTCTCTCGACTCTTTGTCCACTTTCAAATCATAAAAAGAATTGATTTTAATAATGCCTTCCTTGACTATTCCTTTATGTAGGAAAATTCCATTATTTGATTTTTGACAATCTGTAATATCGACAATAGCATTGTCATTTGTTATCAAACCTTTATCTCCTACTTGACCACCGGATTCTGCATAATAAGTCGTCTTGTCAAAAATAATTTCAATTACATCGCCGGAAGTTGCATTTTCAACTAAGTTGTGACCCTTGATTATTCCTACACATTTTGCATTTTCCTCGATTGAATCATATCCCAAAAATTCTGTAGGCTCAAATGTTTTCAATATATTTCCTTTTCCTTCTTCCCAACCTACTTCGTCTCCAGTTTCTCTTGCCTTACGCGCTCTTTCTCTTTGTTTTTCCATTTCTTCATTAAATCCATCTTCATCGACATTCATACCGATTTCTTGTAAAATTTCTCTTGTTAAATCCAATGGAAATCCATAAGTGTCATAAAGTTTGAACGCTTCACTCCCTGGAAGCACATCATTTTCTTTATAAATATCAATATATCCATTCAATATTTCCATACCTTGATCAATAGTTTGATAAAACCGTTCTTCTTCAATTGAAATAACCTTTTTTATAAATTCTTTTTTCTCAATCAAGTTAGGGTAAGCATTTCCAGATTGATCTATAACAACATCTACAAGATCTTTCAAAAACAAACTGTCTATTCCAAGTGATTTTCCATGCCTAGCTGCTCTTCTAAGCAATTTCCTTAAAACATAACCCCTGCCTTCATTATTAGGTAAAACTCCATCGCTCACTAAAAACGACACCGCTCTTATATGGTCGGTGATAATTCTAATGGAAATATCGTCTTTTTGATTATCATTATATGGTTTACCTGAAATTTCGACGACTTTATCCAAAACTTTTCTAATTGTATCCACTTCAAAAATCGAATCTACTCCTTGCATGATTGCTGCAATTCTTTCTAGTCCCATGCCGGTATCGATATTTTTCTTTTCAAGAGGTACATATTCACCATCTTCAGTTCTACTGAACTGTGTAAATACAAGATTCCAAAATTCTAAAAACTGATCACATTCACACCCAGGTTTATGTTCAGGATCTCCACAGCTGAATTTTTCACCGCGGTCATAATAAATTTCTGAACAAGGTCCACATGGCCCATTTCCTATTTCCCAGAAGTTATCTTCTTTGCCGAGCCTGACAATTCGGTCTTCAGGTATTCCAATTTCGTTTTTCCATATTTCATAAGCTTCATCATCATCAAGATATACAGTCACCCATAAATTTTCAACAGGTATCTCCAATACTTCAGTTACAAATTCCCATCCGTATTTTATAGATTCGCTTTTAAAATAATCGCCAAACGAAAAGTTTCCGAGCATCTCAAAAAAGGTCGCATGACGTGCAGTTATTCCGACGTTTTCGATATCACCTGTTCGAATGCATTTTTGACAATTCGCCATTCTACTT
>JAYENG010000252.1:0-7295 GCA_034721975.1 Bacillota bacterium | reverse complement strand
GCAATTGATCTCAACAACGCGCTTTATGAATTTGAAAATGATATAGATACCAGAGTTATCATCATCAGAGGAGCAGGTAAAAACTTTTGTGTTGGAATCGATGTCAAAGATTTGGAAGGAAAGACAAACCTCGAGTATTTAAAGTGGGTTGAATTGATGGAACAAATGAGTATGACGATTGCTTCAATGGGCAAACCTGTCATTGCTTCAGTACATAATGTTGCTGTGGCTAATGGTATTGGACTTGTTGCAGCATGCGATTTGGCAATAGCATCTGAAAATGCCAGGTTTGGTGCTACAGCTGTAAATGTAGGATTGTTTTGTATGGGACCGGCCGTGCCGCTTTCTAGATCGTTAGGGAGAAAGAGAGCTCTAGAATTACTATTGACTGGAGATATGATCGATTCAACAGAAGCTGAAAGAATTGGATTGATAAACAAAGTAGTGCCGAATGACAAACTCGAAGAAGAAACGATGAAATTGGCTTTAAAACTTGCCGAGAAAAGTCCGATAGCTTTGCAACTCGGTAAAAAATCCTTTTATAAAATGGAGGATTTATCTTTTGCTGAAGCGCTGGATTTGACTAATAACCATTTTGCAACTCTCTGCACTACAGAAGATGCTCACGAAGGTGTAGATGCTTTTTTGAATAAAAGAAAACCTCGGTGGGAAATGAAGTAAGCCTAGATTGGTTATTTGGAGGAATGATTATGAAAAAATTCATTGTAGAAAAAGCATTTTGGGATGTGTTCCCTGAGGCGAAAATAGGTGTTGTCATAGCAAAAGGTATCGATAATAATGTAAAAGAGAAAGACCGATATGAATCAATGCTTTTGAATGCAGAAAAAACGGCTAAAGATCATTTGACATTGCCTGAGTTCAGTCAAAACACTGTAATTAAAGTATGGAGAGAGGCTTTTAAAGAATTCAAAACAAAAAAAGGTGCGCGTAGTTCAATTGAGGCATTGTTAAAAAGAGCCAGCAAAGGAAATCATGTGGGGAGTATAAATCCTCTAGTGGACATTTATAATTCTATTTCATTAAAATATGCCCTGCCGTGCGGAGGAGAGGATATTGATACTTTCATTGGTGATGTCAGGCTGACAAAGGCCATTGGGAATGAGGAGTTTATAACATACGGCTCTGAAAAGAGTGAACCTCCTTATGAAAATGAAATTATTTATAAAGATGATTCAGGTGCAATTTGTCGTTGTTGGAATTGGAGAGAGTCGGTTAGAACCATGCTGACAGAGGAAACTACCAATGCCTTTCTTTGCATAGAAACAATAGATAATAACAGGGAAGATGTTTTTCAAACTGCAATGAATGAACTTAAAGAGATGATGCAAAAATATCTTGGAGGAGATTTGGAGGTACAAATTTTACATATCGATAAAAGAGAGACAATAATTTTATAATATAATTTTTACTACATAATTTTGACACAATTACTTTATATACTATAAAGGAGACAAGCATGGACAAGAAAAAAATTATGATGATTTTTATAATAACAATATTTTCAATTGGTTCTTTACATATTGTAGACCAGTATTTAGAAATCACATATTTCGGTAAAACATTGGTGAAATTATTATATTTTGTACTTGCACCTGTTATTTATATTCTATGGACAAAAGACAATTTCTTGAAAAATACGTTTAAAAAACCATTTGTTTCATATAAAAAAACTATTTATATTTTAAGTATGGTAGTATTTTTAGGAATTATAGGAATATTCTTTATTTTAAAGGGACAATTGAATGTTTCAACCATAATAAATGAACTTGAAGAAAAATATCAAGTAACAAGTTCAAATTTAATATTTTATGGATTGTATATAATTTTCATCAATTCATTTATTGAAGAATTCTTTTTTAGAGGTTTTATTTTCTTGAGTCTTAAAAATCTAAATCAAAGATTCTTGGCATACTGCGTAAGTTCAATTTCATTTGCGATATATCATATTGCAATATTTAAAAATTGGTTCTCTGTTGGTACATTTTTAATATCATTATCTGGACTAATTGCTGGAGGATTATTATTTGATTTCTTTGATGATAAACCGAATAGTTTTATCAACAGTTGGATAATCCATATTTCAGCTGATTTAGCGATAATTATAATAGGATTTTACCTGTTTTCATTATAAGTAAATTGAGAGGTGAGTTTTAGATGAAGAGAAGAAATAACAAGATTTTAATAATTTTAGCCGTTTTACTTGTTGTAGGATATCTAGGATATCAAACAATATATAAATCAAAAGATATAATGATGGACGATGTGAAAACACAAGAATATGAATTGAAACTGATGGATATCAATCAAACATACTCAACAACTGGAAATGTGTCTTCTAAAGTCGATAAAATAATTACAGCTCCGTTTACATCAGAAAAATTTACATTGGCTGTAGATATAGGTGACGAACTAGAAAAGGGAGATGTTATTGGCATATTTGACGATTCTGATATTAGAATAAATTTATTAATACAAGAAAAGTCAGTTATAAGTATAGAGTATCAATTGGATCAGTTGAAAAGCGAAGGAAATAAAAGTTATTTCAGTAGTTTTGAAAGTTCTAGAATTTCATATGAAAACGCAAAAGAAATATATGAAAAAAATATAGAACTCTATAATTCAGGTGCGATAAGTTTTAGTGAATTAGAGTCATCTAAGGATGCAATGAATAATTCACAATATACTTATGATTTGAATAGCAGTAGATATTATGGCTTCAATTTGCAAAATGAAATTGAAATTCTTGAGAAAACTCTTGAAGTAGAAAAAATCAGATTAGAAAAATTGAATGATGATTTTGAAGAAGTTGAATTGACCGCTGAAAATAGCGGAACAATTGTGGACATATTTGTTGAATCTGGTGATTCTGTGAATGTTGGGCAAAATCTATATCGAATTATGAATCTTGATGAATTAGAGATTATAACTCAAATCAGCGAATATGAAATAAAGGATATCAAAGAAAGTCAAAAAGTTATTGTCACAATTCTTGGGGATGACAGTGTAATTACAATGGGCGAGATCATAAAGGTTTATCCAAGTGCTTTTGTTTCTGGAAACGATGTAACAGTAAATATTATTATAGATTTAATCAATCCCGATTCGGCATTGATGCCTGGATTTTCAACTAATGTTGAAATCATGATTGCAAATAAGGAAAATGCGAAAGTAGTACCTTATGACGCGTTGATATCTTCACCTAAAGGTTATACCGTTATAAAAGTAGTTGACGGCGAAGAACAAATAATACCAGTTGCTACTGGTATAGAGAGTGATTTAATGATTGAAATCATTTCAGATGAAATAAATGAAGGAGACATAGTCAAAGTTATGTCGACAATTGATTTCTCAAATGATACTAAAGACGGCGAAATGATGTTTCCAGGTAAAAATAGATTAGATAACGAGAAGCCTTAAAAATAGAGGTGATTTGATGTTAACTGTAAAGAATTTGAAAAAAGTATACGGAAGCGGTGAAATTTCTGTACAGGCTTTAAAAGGAATAAATTTCACAATTACCGAAGGGGAATATGTATCTATTATAGGACCTTCCGGCTCGGGAAAGTCAACGCTGATGAATATTCTCGGTTGCCTCGATAAAGCATCAGAAGGAGAATATATTTTAGATAATCATCCTATCCAAACATTATCGGCAAAAGAATTGGCAGTTATAAGGAATAGAAAGATTGGTTTTGTTTTTCAATCATATAATCTATTATCGAAAATGACAGCGATTAGAAACGTTGAATTATCTATGATATATGCTGGAGTATCGAGAGAAGAAAGAAAAAAAAGAGCTGTAGATGTTTTGAAAAAAGTTGGACTTGAAGATCGAATGAACCACAAACCAACTGAATTGTCTGGTGGTCAAAAACAAAGGGTTGCAATCGCGAGGGCGTTGGTCAACAATCCATCGATTATATTGGCTGATGAACCAACAGGTAATCTCGATTCTGAATCTACTCGAGGTATTTTAAAATTGTTCAATGAATTGAATGCAGAGGGAAAAACAATTATCATAGTTACACATGAAAATGAAATTGCAAAAGTGACAAAACGGATACTAAACTTCAGAGATGGTCTCTTGGTAAGTGATCAGGAGGTGGCCAAATGAATATAGTTGAAGCGTTTATTATTTCATTTCAGGCAATATGGTCTAACAAGTTAAGATCAATTTTAACGATGCTTGGTTTGATTATTGGAATTTCTTCGGTTGTGACGATAGTTTCACTAGGTAATGCTACTCAGATAACAATAGAGGAAGAACTATCTTCACTTGGAGTAAATAGTGTGTATATTTATTATGAAAAGAGTGCGATTATTACACCTTCTGAGAAATTTGTATTTAACGATATGAGTTATATAGAAGAGAATTTTATAGAAAGTGTGTTATTTGTCACACCGAATATCAGCAGACAAGGTGAAATCATAAGTGATATTTCTGATGCCGGATTGATTTTCAACGCATCTACAACAGATACAGATGAATCTGAAGATCTTACATTGGTTGATGGACGTTTTCTTAATGATTTTGATATTAGTGGTTATAAAAAAAATATTGTCATCGATTCAGATATCGCAGTTGATTTATTTGATGATACTAAAATATCAGGAAATAAAATTCTTGTTAAAACTAGAAATGTATCTAATTCATACAATATAGTAGGTATTTATAAAAAAGAAGAGAGTATAGGTGGATTTTCTTCAGCAGTTGCATATATACCATATACTACTATGGATATGATATATAAACTTAATGGTCAGATGGATGGAATAAAAATAACATTTAATTCTACAGTGGAAGATCCAGATTTAGAAAAAGAACATATAATAACAGCTATTGAAAGAAGAAAAAACAATTTGGGTGAGGAGAAATATTCAACATTCTCTGCTGAAGACCTTATAGAAACAGTAAGTACCACTTTGGGGATGATTACGTTGTTCATCAGTGCGATAGCTGCAATATCGCTCATTGTCGGTGGTATAGGAGTTATGAATATCATGTTGGTTTCTGTAACTGAGCGAACTAGGGAAATAGGAATTCGAAAAGCATTGGGAGCCCAGTATAGTGATATTATGATTCAATTTTTAATTGAAGCTGTGACCATATCGATTATTGGTGGATTTATCGGCTCTATTTTTGGTGGTGTTTTTACAAGTATTGGAGGAAAATTGATGGATATCAATGCAGTGGTAAGTGTTGATTCTTTAATACTTGCAATAATATTTTCAACTTCCATAGGTATATTTTTTGGTATATATCCAGCTAATAAAGCCGCTAAACTAGATCCAATAGAAGCTTTGCGACACGAGTGATAAATTGAAAGTCAGGAGATTGATTATGAAAACGACAAAAGAAATGATTCAAGGAAATACTATTTGGGCGGGGCTGAACAAACCTGAAATCGATATCGAAGAATCTGATGTAATTGTATTTGGCATTCCATATGATGGCTCAGTCAGCTTTCGTAGTGGAGCAAAAGATGCACCTCGTGCGCTTAGAGAAATAACATATACAATTGCACCGACAACTGAGTATTTTGAAAGTATCAAAGATTTTAAAGTTAAGGATATCGGTGACGTTGAAGGTGAAAATAGAGATGAACTATTCAGAAAGACTGAAGAAATCGTTAAATTTCTAGTGAGTAAAAATAAATTCTTTACTATGATCGGCGGAGATCATTCGACAATAATTCCAGTTATGAAGGGGATAGATCAGGGAATTGATGAGAATTTCGGGATTATCCATATTGATGCTCATTTTGATCTTTGCGACGATATGGATGGAGATAAATTATCTCATGGGTCGACGCAAAGAAGATCGCTTGAACTTAATCATGTTGAAGATATTGATAGTTTGTTTTTTATAGGAATAAGATCAATTGAAGAGGATGAATACGAGTTTAAACAAAGCAACAATATAAATGTGATAAGTGCATCTGAATATAATCAATTGGGAACCGATGAAGTTATAAAAAGAGTCAAGAAGAAGATGGAGAAATTCAACAAGATATATATAACACTAGATATCGATTCCTTGGATCCTGCATATGCCGCAGGTACTGGCACGCCGCAATTCGGCGGACTTACAAGTAGAGAACTTCTCGATTTGCTGAAAGGACTTTTCGACCTTCCGATAATCGGGTTCGACGTAGTAGAAGTTGCACCTAAACTCGATCCGGCTCTTACATCGCTGTTTGCAGCTAGAAAAATCATTACTGAATGTTGGGGACATCAATTGAGAAAACAAGACGCTGAATTATAAAAAAGATATTTGCATATTTTAAATATTGGGAGAGAAAAGATTTGAAATTTCATGGAAGTATCATTGTATTGATTATCAGTATTTTGTTTGTTGGCTGCACAAATGATGTAAAACAAATGGAAGTGAAAATTGAGCAAGATATTGAAAATACTATTGATGAATATGGAAATAAATTATTATCAGATACTGAGCCAAAAGAGATATTTGAAGTCTTGGATATCGATCAAGAATATTTTGATTTGATGAACGGTAAATCTTTTCATGAGAACGACTTTATTACTATAAATGACTTAAGGCTGGTAAAAGTCACATACTGGGGCTTCGATGAAGAAATTCATCACGGAGAGTTGGTGGCCAATAAAATTATGGCAACAGACTTGATAGAAATATTCAAAGAATTATATATGGATAAATATCCTATTGAGAAAATACAATTGGTTTCATATTATGACGGGGATGACAATTTATCGATGCAAGCAAATAATACGTCAGCTTTCAACTATAGATTGATAAGTGGCACGGATAAGATTTCAAATCATAGCTATGGATTGGCGATCGATATTAATCCAGTGCAGAATCCATATGTGTCGAATTCAGTTGTTGCACCTAGAAATGCTGCATCTTATGTAGATAGAACTGAGTATAGAACGGGAATGATAATTGGAGATGATATTTGTGTCAGATTGTTTAAGGGACACGGATGGACTTGGGGCGGGAATTACAAGTCTATAAAAGATTATCAACATTTTGAAAAAACAATCAAAGGAATCAACGATTGACTGAGTATATATCAATAGAATTGAGGGGATGATGAAATGATTGTACATGAAAACTATAGTAAAAGCATAGGGTTTTATATTCAAGAAATTGCAAAAAAGTCCACTATGAAATTCAATCAAGATTTTGAGTCCATTGGAATTACATATTCTCAATTTCGTGTTTTGAATTGTTTATGGAAAAAAGGCGAATCAACTCAAAAGCAGATTCATGAAATTATTGCAGTCAAACC
>JAYENG010000251.1:0-7372 GCA_034721975.1 Bacillota bacterium | reverse complement strand
TGTATGAGAGAGTTTAGTTATAACTTTCTTTTTTTTGTTGAAAAAGACGAGTTTTGGCAAAAATAGAACGAATTTTACCATCTCAAAAATATTAAGCTGAAAATATTGTAGAATTTGATTGATAGGGAAGGAGGAATATGCATATGAAGAAAGTACTTAGAAAGTTTGATGGTTGGATTGCAACGTTCGCATTGATGGTGTCTGTAGTAGCAGCAAATCAAGTTTGCACATATTTTTTATATCAACCAGAATTAAATGATGACGTAAAGGAATTAAGGAAGTTTTAGTATGGAACAGTTAGTTGTCAAAGTGGTGGATGGTTTTATTGCAAGGGGAATTATAGCACAAGGCGATAAGAAGATTTATGAATTTGGATTAAGACAAGGGATTTCAATTATTCTTAATCTAGTTACAATTATAGTGATTGGTATCTTTTCAGGTGAATTATGGAATTTAACAATTTTCTCTGTAGCATATTTATGGCTGAGACCCTATGCCGGAGGATATCATGCAGAGACGGATCTTGGGTGTTATTTGTTTTCAACAATACTGATTATAATGGTTGTTTTCGTTTCAAAAGTTGTAGTAATGAATTTTCAATTTATTGTTGTTCTAATGTTTTCTATCAGTGTTATGCTGCTGATTGCTCCAGTAGAAGATCATCGGAAACTACTTGATGAAATGGAGGTGAAAATATATAAGGAGAAATTGAGAAGGAGGTTACTTTTTGAACTACTGATAATCATGTTGGGCTCATATTGGAATAGATCAATTGATATGATAATCGTTGCAATAATAGTTGCCACTCTTATGACTATATTTGGTTGGATAAAAAATGAGAGGAGCATGGGTGTATAGTTTTATTAAAATTACAAAGGCGGAAATCATATGAAAAATAGAATAACCCCCCCTTTTTCTGCGTGTAAAAGTATAAAATTAGCCTTGATAGTTGAAAAACCAATGATTAGGTAATTCAGTACTGTTCACCCAATGGGTGAAGAAAAAATGATGCAATTTGCTGATTTTTGTGTCCTATTTAGGGTAAATATTTAATATAAACCAAACCCCTGATGAGGATATTCATGATAAGTAAAATTGATTTTAGCGAAAAGAATCTCACTTCAAATTCTGGTACCTTAATGCTTTATAATCATTCCGATTCAGAAGGGATCTTTGACATGATTGACGAGGAAGTTGTATTCTACAATCCATCTATTAACAAGATTAAAATGAATCACATTAAATCACTCTTTTGTGGTTTCTTCATTGGCACCTGCCGAACTTGAAAGAATGCGTCTGCTTTATAATGATCCTCTAATCTATGAGATGGCAGTCGATGTGAAATCACCAGAAACTATTTCAAGATTTCTTAAGAACTTTGATTACCGTACGACACATCAATTAAGGAACGTTAATTTTAGAGTCTTCAATCATATGTTATCAAAGAGTAGACTTTTAAAGATTACCATTGACATTGATAGTAGTGTCATAAATGTAGAAGGTCATCAAGAAGGAGCCGCCAAGGGGTATAATCCAAAGAAGAAAGGCAACAATTGCTACAATATACAATTTGCCTTTTGTGATGAACTAAAGGCTTATATATCAGGTATCTACAAATGTACAAAATGCAATAAAAACGAGGTCGTTCACAGTCAAGGGGAGCCATTTGCACCATGTGGTGTATGTGGATCTAACAACTCTTGGAAGTTGGTTAAAAAAACGAAGTAAATTATAAAAGAGCGTTGACGTTAAAAATAAATGAGGATGTGTTATAATGAAAAAAATTATAAGTATAATATTAGTGTTCTCGATGCTGATGAGTTCAGCTGTATTTGCTGATACAAGTACAAATTTAGAGCATTTAATATCTCAATCAGATGATTTGTCACCTAGTCTTAAAAAAATAGCCAAGGATGTTATTAAAAACGAAGAAAATATTTGGATAGATAATTATTTTAATGGCGAAGTTGTAAAAGTGTATACTACGAATATCGAAAACACTTATGTAAGTTTTACTGGAGATATTGTAGAAGTTATTACTGTAAATAACGGCGAGATTACAATTAATGACAAATCATTTGGTAGGATTGATGTAAAAGTGGTCAGGAATGATCTAAAAATTGAAGATAAAATTGAAAAAGAAATTGAAAAACTAACCAAGAAAGGACAAATATTTAGTATACGTTCAATATTCGGTTCGAGTTATATAGAAATTTCTAATCCGGGGGGTTCTTGGGTATCTTATAGTGATGAGTATATTAATTTTTCTACTTCTAATCCGTTCGTCACATATACAGTCGGTGCTTTATCAGTTGTTTTAGGCATAACAGCAGCATTTTCTGGAGTACCTGGTGGGATAACATTAGCTGCTGCCGGTGCGATAATTACAGAAAGTGCTGCTCCTACAAAGGTAGGTCAAGTTCATAGGGTATTAAAAAAATCTCTTGATTTTTTTAATACTTATCGTATTTCAGATACAACTTATGTTATGAATGAGGGAGCATCCACAGTTGCATCATTTGAAACATGGTATGAGGCTTGGGCTGGACTATAGAATTATCAAAGAATAAAAAGTTAACTCTTTATTCAATTAATTAAAAGCGAGGAGCAGTTATGAATCCAGTATTTATTTTGTTTATACCTATTTTATATATCGAATTAAGATTACAGTTATTTCTTAATAAAATCAAATCATTGAATTTACGATTTGTTAATCATAACAGGAAAATTTTACGTCGAAAAGTATTTATTATGGAAGCAATTATCATGCTATATATTCTTATAATTTTATTCTTTGAAATTGATATTTCTGATGTTAAAATCACATCATTTTCAGTACTGTATTATTTTTTATTTAATATTTGGGTAGTATTTGTTCTAGTAGTAAACAGCACTATTAACGACTTTTATATTGTGAATGATAAAGTAGTATTTCCATTTGGTACGACAATTTATTTGAATACTATTACCTCACTAGAGAATAATTCGGCTCAAGATATTTCAAATTCTACTTATTTAATTCATATCTATAAAAATAGAAGAAGATATAAGATAAATTTATACCGTGATAATGTAAATTGCTTTTTAAAAGTAATGTCAAAATATATGTGAACTGAGCGATAAGAATAACCTAATGATGATAAAAATATAGATCCAAAGAAATGATAAAATATGCCGGAAGGCAAAGGAACTTTTCACATCAAATGAAAATGTGAAGGGTTCCTTTTGGATTTTTGCTTGTAAAATACAAGTTAATATACAAAATGGGAGTACTATGAATGATATTTATAAGAAAATTGTGGCGTTTATTTTGGGTTTTATACATTTATCACCTAATATAATACATAAATAGTATTTGATTATATTTATGTATTATAAATGTTTTATGCAACACTAGTGTATAAAACCATGTATTAAACCATTATAAGCATAATAGGGAATATGAAGAAATTGTTTAAACCTATACAGATAATTAATCATATATAGTAAAGTCTAACAGAGCATAGTGTTTTAATGTATAATACATTTGAGGTGATAAAATAAATGTTTAGAGAATTGAGAAGAAAAGATAAAAAAATGGATAATGATAAAATCGAGGAGATATTGATAAACAGCGAATACGGTACATTGGCGTGTCTAGGAGATGATGGCTATCCTTATGCGATTCCTTTAAATTATTATTATGAAGATAATGCCGTTTATTTTCATTCTGCATTGAAGGGTCATAAAATCGATGCAATGTTAAATGATCCTAAAGTAAGTTTCAGTATCGTAAATGGCTATAAAATAATGCCAGAAGATCTAAATACACACTTTGAGAGTGTTATCGTCTTCGGTAAAGCGTCGATAGTTAAAGATAAAGAAAAAAGCAAAAATTTGTACAATCTAGGAATGAAATACTCATTTGATTTTGAAAAGATAGTAAATGATGCAGTGGAAAAAGAATTTGAAATAACAGCATTGGTAAAAATTCAAATAGAGCATAAGGAAGGTAAAATCGCACAATAAGTGAAGTGAAATTATGAAAAAAATTATATTTGGTTTGATTTTTGCACTATGCATCATATCGACTCTTTCATTTGCAGATAATTACTGCAATTATAGCGATCAACCTATTGAAAAAATGATATACGATGAAATAAGGAATGATTCGATACAAGTATATTATTTTGAAAATGATATCGAAAACATCATGAAGGTATACGAATCGAATTTTGAAGAAGCGTTGTTTACAATCGCTTCAAAGTCTTTTGTAATGATAGATGATTTGATGCAAGTTGAAGAGTTGGTTGATTTTTTAAGAAATAACGGTATTGACGAAGCATCGTATGTAAAATTAGTTGAAAACGATGGAGAGTATTTTTATTATATTAAAAGTAGAGAAGGTATTTATTATTTAGATACAGAATTAAATGAATTGATGAATTTCTCCGATGTCGTAAAAAAATATAAAAGCGATAGCATTTCGTTGGTTTTATTGATAAGCGTTTTATTGATTGCAGTAATATATATCATCGAAAAGAAAAGAGTGAAAAACAATGAACATGTTTGATATTGTAAGAGACCAAAACTTAAGAGATAAAAAACCTTTGGCAGACCGAATGAAACCCAAAACGTTAGACGATATAATCGGTCAGGATCATTTAATAGGAAATGGAAAGCTTTTAAGAAGAAGCATTGAAGCCGACCGCGTCAGATCCATGATTGTCTACGGACCGGCAGGGGTAGGAAAGACCAGTATAGCCAAACTTATTTCTTTTTTAACTCATTCGAAATTTGAAATACTCAATGCTGTAAATTCTGGAGTCAAGGATATCAAGGCTGTTGTGGACAAGGCAAAAATAAACCTGGAACTTGAAAACATCAAAACAATATTGTTCATAGATGAAATACATAGATTCAATAAACTGCAGCAAGATGCATTACTGCCTTTTGTCGAAAACGGTATCATAACTCTTATAGGAGCAACTACTGAAAATCCGTATTTCGAGGTGAATCAAGCGCTTATTTCCAGATCCCTCGTTTTTGAACTGTATAAGATCAAACCTGCCGATTTGATTCAGATAATAGACAGAGCGATAAGTGACGATGATATTCTAAAGGATAAATCAATTATCATTACAGATACTGCAAAAGAATTTTTAGCGCAAAAGAGCAACGGCGATGCCAGGCAAGCTCTAAATGCTCTTGAACTTGCGGTTCTTACTACCGATGAAGTTGATAACAAGATAATGATAGATGAAGGAATTATAAGCGAATGCATTCAAAAAAAATATATAAGCTATGATAGGAACGGTGACAACCACTATGATGTTATTTCAGCTTTTATAAAAAGCATGAGAGGTTCAGATCCTGATGCAACTTTACATTATCTTGCTAAAATCGTAGTGGCAGGTGAGGATCCGAAATTTATTGCAAGAAGGATAATCATCGCAGCTTCTGAAGATGTCGGATTGGCAAATTCAAATGCTTTGAGTGTAGCTGTGAATGCTATGCAAGCAGTACAATTTGTCGGATTTCCTGAAGCGAGAATCATCTTGGCGCATGCTGCTCTTTATGTGGCGTTATCGCCGAAATCAAATACTGCATATAATGGAATAAATGAGGCGATAAAAGATGCTGAAGAAGTAACATCCGGAGTCCCTAGACATTTGAAAGATTCAACCAATAAAAAACTAAAAAAGATTTCAGAGCCCTATCTATATCCGCATGATAATAAAAGCGGATATGTGATGCAAAACTATATGCCTGATGAATTAGTGGAGAAGAATTATTACAATCCTAAAATGATAGGTGATGAAAAACGACTCAATGATTTTTTGAACAAGGTTAGAGAATATGAAAAGGATAGAACGATTTGATAAGAAAATAATTATTGAAGGTAACTTATGTGATTATAACAATTTAGAGATAAATTATTTTTGGAGGTTGTTTATGGAAAAATTCAACATGGCGAATTTACCGACCAGGATTGAAAAATTAAAAAATATATATAATGAAGTAGAAATTTATATTAAAAGAGATGATCAAACTGGATTTGAATTATCTGGGAATAAAATAAGAAAATTGGATTACACTCTCTATGAAGCTTATAGAAATGGTTGCGATGCAGTTATTACTTGCGGCGGAATTCAATCAAATCATGCCAGGGCTACGGCTATTGCTGCTGTTAAATTAAACATGAAGCCGTATTTGGTTTTAAAAAGTGATAAAAATGATGATTATAGCGGAAATTATTTTTTGGATCAAATGATCGGTGCTGATATTAAACATATTTCATTTGATGATTACAAGAATAGACGTGCAGAAATAATGGAAAACTTGAAAAATAATTTAGAAAAAAAAGGTAAAAAAGCATATGTCATTCCTGAAGGTTCATCGAACGGATTGGGAAATTTCGGATATATTAATGCATATAGAGAGATTTTAGAGCAAGAAAAAGAATTGAATATAAAATTTGATTATATTGCAGCTGCGATGGGTTCGGGTAGTACACATGCAGGTTTATTTCTCGGAGCTGAAATATATGAATCATCTACAAAAATTATAGGTTATAATATTTACAATCCAAAAGTGGATGGACAAGAAATGATATATGATTTAGTAATGGACAGCAAAAAATATATAGAGATTCCTAAAATATATAAAAAGGATATATATATTAATTCGGATTATGTAGGAAGAGGATATGCACTAAGCAATAAAGAAGAAATTGATTTTATTAAAAAATTTGCAGTTGAAGAAGGCATATTGCTCGATACAGTTTATACCGGTAAAGCAATGTATGGATTGATACAAGATATCAAAAAAGATAAATATAAAAAAGGTACCAAGATATTATTTATTCATACTGGCGGGGTATTTGGAAATTTCTCTAAACAAAATTTATTTGATTTATAAAATAATTTTTATTGTGTGACTTCAATAAAACATCGTAAGAAAGAAAAATTTTTAAAAAAGTGAAGCACTTGGCAAATTAACCAAGTGCTTTAAATGTTACTTGACTTTGTATATCCAACCTTCAGGTGCTTTCACTTCACCGAATTGAATGCCGGTCAATGTTTCATATAATTTTTTTGTAACAGGGCCAACTTCAGTTTCACTATGGAAAACATGAAGCTTGTCATTATAGAAAACACCGCCGATAGGAGATATGACTGCAGCTGTACCACATGCTCCAGCTTCTATGAAATCATCCAGTTTATCGATAGGGACATCTCTTTCAACTACTTTCATATCAAGAAAGTTCTCAGCTATGTGCATCAATGAGTACTTCGTGATACTAGGTAATATCGATGGAGATTCAGGAGTAACAAATTCATTGTCACTTGTTATTCCGAAGAAATTCGCAGCTCCGACTTCTTCAATCATT
>JAYENG010000250.1:5051-7514 GCA_034721975.1 Bacillota bacterium | reverse complement strand
AAATCCAGATGTTTTACAATGAGGCAAAGGTGTTGCCTAGTGTGAAAAGTTTGCTTTTGACACCCTAATCATAATTTATCAAATAAGTAAAAAATTATTACTGGCAATAATGGAGCTGCTATCAATACTGCAATTTTCATTTCATTCCTCCCTAATATGATTTCTTTTACCGACATATTTGTCACCCCCTAAGAATTGATGCTATTTCATCTAAAGAGTTTTCTAAATTATCTTTCAATCGAAGAAGATTATCTTTGTTTTCAAACTTGCTGGATAAAACAAAATGTAATTCATCATCGTATATAAGATAGCGAAGACCAAAGCCATCGTTAACGACAGGTCCATAACCAGCTAGTATCACCCCGGTTGAACTACTGGTACTTGTTGAAAATTTATTATATGAAAGCACTTTGTAACTTGCAGTAGTAAAAATAATTGGGAATTTCTCATTGCCATGATATTTTTCATGCATTTTATTTAATCCA
Source organism: Bacillota bacterium (assembly GCA_034721975.1). Taxonomy (GTDB): domain Bacteria; phylum Bacillota; class Clostridia; order Peptostreptococcales; family Acidaminobacteraceae; genus DAOURC01. Next base: position 7,029 of record JAYENG010000250.1, on the reverse strand, counting down.
AATAAATGCCTATCTATCCCATAACCATTTTTACACTCGATTATTCTCTCTATATGTTTTTTTGAAGCAATAAATAGATTTTTTTTTGTTTTATCATTAATGAATTTAATCGATTCTTCAGTCACAGAGCGCATCGCCTCTGTTCTTCCATGCAAAAATTGTTTTGTTGAAGCAGCTTCATATACATTGAAAACTCTGCCGAATGTTTTATGTTGAGCTAATTGAATTGCAATCTGAATAATGCTATCAGGGCTTGTTTTATTATCTTTCAATAATTGTTTACCAAAATTATCGAAAAACAACACTTCGATATCGAGTTGATCAAAAGCACTCTGGCTTTCAAATTTCGCCTTTTCAATCTCACTGATAATATAATCATCTTTTTCAAATATCAATTCTTCAGGCAACAATTGTTCAACACCATCATTCGAATTATCATAGTTCTTCATCTCATTGAATAAATACTTATCAAGACTTGATATTGTTGTTCCATCTACACCAGAATGTTCATAATTCAAACTTATATGCGCATCTTTGGTAATTATGAACTGAATTGATTTGTCATACCATCTATTGTTTGAATCACCGCACAACATGTTTTTAAAGAGAATATCGTTTTTACAATATTCCTTTTGATCTAAAACAATGATTATCAATGCACTCTCTATAAGTCCTATATATTTTTTGTTCTTTTGATCTATCTCTATCAAATGGTTTCTTGCTTTCGCCCATGTATCTCTATTCGATGTAGTCAAGTTTCCTATAGAATCGTCTTTGGTATTTCCACTGAAATTTCCAATCATCCACTCAATGCTTTTTAAAATTGTCAAGTAATCTTTAACTTCACCCTTATCATCAAGAACATCTAGTGAATAATAATGACCTTCTATAATAAAAACTATATGTTTCGAATGTACATCTGTAAATAAATAGTCTTTATCTAAATATGGTATTCTTGAAGTTCCAAATAAGGTTTTATACTGACTCATACAAAGAGGTTTTTTCCCTTGATAATCGATGGGGAGGTTTTCATCGTTTATTATCTTACTATATTGAAAAAGCGCAATCGCCAAGCTTGCAGCCAATTCACATTGCGAAAGACCCTTTACCGATTCATTTTTATCCAAAATAAAACTTACATTGCTGTTTATAGGTAACGGCACTCGATTTTTTAGATATGCGTCATACCAAAACGGTTCAAGCCAACTATCATTGTTTTCTTGCGCATGATACCAATCAATCAATTTATTTTCTAATGCAGGACCTATTCCTTCAGGTGATATGAATTCATTCACCGATACTAAAGAAGCATTATAATCTTCATCATTAATCAAAGGTTTGCTCCACTTTAAAAGCTTATTACATGTATCGCTCAATGAAGGTAAAGGTAACTTAGGTAAATTCTTTTGGTTATCATACATTTTCAATTCTTCCTCCTTTAATATGGACAAATCTCTATAAAACTATATTTATATATATCATACCATTATTAGACATAATTTTTATAAAAAAATAGTAGTGATCAAGAAATACCTCCTTTAATCACCACATGATATGGTGCTTTCAAAATTATTGAATTTTTTTCTAAGCTTTTCTAACAACTAATTGAATTCAATTCTGAAAAAGTTCTAATTCTTGTGATTCCTCTACCTAAATCCTTGGATTCATACAAAGCATAATCAACCAATTTCATAACTTCGGCAATCTCCATGTCTTTTTTCCATTTGGTACCACCTACACTTATACCACTATTAGCACCATAGAAATCAACCACATCCGAATAAATTTTTTTCATATTATTTAATAAATCGATTAATTCTTGTTCACTTCCGTAGAATATCAAAGAAAATTCATCTCCACCCCAACGGCTGATGATATTTGGTTCTATAATAATATCTTTTAGCTTTGATGAGAATTCGATAAGAATCTTATCTCCGATCAGGTGCCCAAATTCGTCATTTATTTTCTTGAAAAAATC
>JAYENG010000250.1:0-4951 GCA_034721975.1 Bacillota bacterium | reverse complement strand
CACATCTATAAGTGCGATATATATTTCCAAATCAATCATGGTTTCATTTTCTTTAATTTCATCTAATGCGTGATTAAACACTCTTCTATTATATAAAGATGTCAATTCATCATAATTAGCCATGAATTCAAGCCTTTCATTTGCTTCTTCCAATTCTTCACTATATTTATTTTGCAGCATCTTTTGTTCTTCATACAATTCAACCCATTTAAAATACTCGAGGTTTGTCTTCCCTTCTAGGTCTTTGACATCGATTCCAACACAAAAGTTTTTACCTGCTCCCCTGATGATGATAACTCTGATATCTATATCATTCTCAAATTCATGAAGCGCGTTGTTGAAATCAGTTGCCATAGATACATTGAAAGTATTTTAATCCTCGGGCCTATTTAGAGTTATAATACCGATTTGTTCATTTTTTTCAACTATTACATCATTGTATTTCATAATAAATACCTCCTTGCACACTATCCTTGAAACGCCATTTATTTAAAAAAATTATTATGCTTCTTCTGGAATACGAATTAAGTAATGATACAAAAAAATTATTGAAAATGGTAAATTATACAGATGCATCATATCGTTTAAAAAAAGAAACAAACTAAATAATATATAACAAGATAATAAAGCAGCAAGCATTGTTGTCTTATATCTTCTGGTCGTTTTAAACAACTTTACGAGTTTAATCTTTAAATTAAATAATTTATCAAACAAGTAAAAAATTATTACTGGCAATAATGGAGCTGATATCAATACTGCAATTTTCATTTCATTCCTCCCTAATATGATTTCTTTTACCGACATAATTTGTCATCCTCTAAGAATTGATGCAATTTCATCTAGCGATTCTTCCAAATTATCTTTCAATCGAAGAAGATTATATTTGTTTTCAAACTTGCTGGATAAAACAAAATGTACTTTATCGTCATATATTAGATAACGAACAGCATAACCATCGTCGACAACAGGCCCATAACCAGCAAGCAATAATCCATACGAACTACTTGTACTCGTTGCAACATTTTCATATGTGAGTGCTTTGTAACTTGCAGTATTAAAAATCACTTTAGATTTTTCATTGTTACGATACTTTTCATATATTTTGTTTAATACAAATAAATGACTGTCTATTCCATAACCATTTTTACATTCTATTATTCTTTCTACATGTTTTCTTGAAGCAACAAACAGATTTTCTTTTGTTTTATTATTAATAAATTGAATGGATTCATACGTTACAGGACGCATTATTTCTGTTCTTCCATGTAAAAACTGTTTTGTAGAAACATATTCATATACATTGAAAACTTTGCCGAATGTTTTATATTGAGCTAATTGAATTGCAATCTGAATAATACTATCTGGGCTTATTTTATTATTTTTCATAAATTGTTTACCAAAACTATCGAAAAACAGCACTTCGATATTAAGTTGATTAAAGGCAGTTTTGCTTTCAAGTTTCGCTTTTTCAATCTCGCTGATAACATATTCATTTTTTTCAAATATCAATTCACCAGGTAATTCTTTTTCAATCATATTATTTTTATATTTATGATTTTTCATTTCATTAAAAATAAACTTATCAAGATTCGCTAGTGTTGTACCATCGACACCAGAATGCTCATAATTCAAACTTATATGCGCATCTTTGGTAATGATGAATTGAATAGATTTATCATACCACCTGTTGTTTGAATCACCACATAGCATATTTTTGAAAAGGATGTCGCTTTTAGAATACTCTTTTTGGCTTAAAACAATAATCGCCAAGGCGCTTTCTATACGATTGAAACATTCTTCATTCATCGAACTGATTTCTATTAGATTATTTCTCAATTTTGCCCAATGTTCTCTATTCAAAGATGTTAAATTTCCAACTGAATTATTGTTGATGTTTTCACTTGAATTATTTATCATCCATTCGACATTCTTTAAAATTGTTGAATACTCTTTTATTTCACCTTTACTATCAAGTATATCAACTGCATAATAGTTACCTTCGACAATAAAAACAATATGTTTAGTTCTTGAATTCGTTATTAAATAATCTTTATCAATTGAAGGTATTCTTGTTGTTCCAAGCAGGGTCTTATACTGACTCATGCATAAAGGTGTATTCCCTTGGTAGTCAATTGAAAGGTTTTCATCGTTTAGAATCTTATTATACTGGAAAAGTGTAATTGCCAAACTTGCAGACAATTCACTTTGCGTAAGATTTTTTGTAGATCCGTTTTTTTCTAAAACATGTGTCACATTGCTATTTATCGGTAGCGGCAAACGATTTTCAAAATATGCATCATACGAAAATGATTCAAGCCAATTTGAAGTGTTTTTTTGTTCATTCCAACTGATCAAATCATTTTCTAAAACAGGACCTATTCCTATTGGTGATATGAATTCATTCACTGATAATAAAAAATTATTGTAAACTTCATCATTAATCAAAGGTTTGCTCCACTTTAAAAGCTTATTACATGTATCGCTCAATGAAGGTAAAGGTAACTTAGGTAAATTCTTTTGGTTATCATACATTTTCAATTCTTCCTCCTTTTAATATGGACAAATCTCTATAAAACTATATTTATATATATCATACCATTATTAGACATAATTTTTATAAAAAAATAGTAGTGATCAAGAAATACCTCCTTTAATCACCACATGATATGGTGCTTGCAAAATTATTGAATTTTTTTCTAAGCTTTTCTAACAACTAATTGAATTCAATTCTGAAAAAGTTCTAATTGTTGTGATTCCTCTACCTAAATCCTTGGATTCATACAAAGCATAATCAACCAATTTCATAATTTCGGCAATCTCCATGTCTTTTTTCCATTTGGTGCCACCTACACTTATACCACTATTAGCACCATAGAAATCAACCACATCTGAATAAATTTTTTTCATATTATTTAATAAATCGATTAATTCTTGTTCGCTTCCGTAGAATATCAAAGAAAATTCATCTCCACCCCAACGGCTGATAATATTTGGTTCTATAATAATATCTTTTAGCTTTGATGAGAATTCGATAAGAATCTTATCTCCGATCAGGTGCCCAAATTCGTCATTTATTTTCTTGAAAAAATCCACATCTATAAGTGCGATATATATTTCCAAATCAATCATGGTTTCATTTTCTTTAATTTCATCTAATGCGTGATTAAACACTCTTCTATTATATAAAGATGTCAATTCATCATAATTAGCCATGAATCTAAGCCTTTTATTTGCTTCTTCCAATTCTTCACTATATTTATTTTGTAACATCTTTTGTTCTTCATATGCAACGGCGAACTTTTTAATGATAAAATAAGAAACCAACATTATCAAAGGAATCTGTATCAGCCTATCTATAAATTGATTTTGACTTGAATAGGTTGAAATCAACTCTGGATGTATATATTCTGTAATATGTAAAAGAATAAACATAAAAATATGCAATATTACAAGAATAGCACGCTTTTTACTCTTAAAAAGATATGTAATACAGATAAGCATTAAAAATATATATCCGATAGAGTTATTTGCACTTCCACCGGAATCAATATGTGCGAAAGGCAAAAACACCAAAATTAAAAATACAAAAAACAAAAATTTAGATGCTTCAATGTTATCTTTATATCTAGCTCTGTAATATGAATATGTTGATAAAAGAGCAAGTATGATCCACTTAATATTAATTAAGAGCGAAAATCCAGAAATAAGGTTTCCTAAAATACTTATAATTGATATAGAAAATGATATAAACAAAATAATTTTATAAAGTTTCTTTTCTAACATAAGCACCGTCTCCTATTTCATCAGTATATTATATTATCAAATAACCATTCCACCATTTGGACTTATTATTTGCCCAGTGATGAAATTTGCTTTATCTGAAGCTAAAAATAAAACCGTTTCTGCAATATCTTTAGCAGAACCTATCATTCCAAGAGGAGTTTGTTCTTTAATATCCTCAATGTCCTGATTGTTTAAATCTGCGTTCATATCGGTATCGATCACTCCTGGGGCAACGCAATTCACTTGAATATTTGAAGGTCCTACTTCTTTTGCCAAAGCTTTTGTCAATCCGATCACTGCAGCTTTTGATGCAGAGTAATGCACCTCGCATGATGCGCCCGTCAATCCCCACATAGATGAAATATTAATTATTTTTCCTCGTTTTTTATGTATCATCTTAGGTAGAACCATTTGAGAACAGTTAAACACGCCTTTGACATTGACATCGAATATTCTATCCCAATCCAGATTTGATATTTCTGTAAATAGCTTTTGTTGGGCAATTCCTGCATTGTTAACTAAAACATCAACATCTCCAAACTTTTTTTGTACCGTTTTTATCATCATTTCCACTTCTTCTCTATTGCTGACATCAGCTTTAACTTTCATGGCATTGTAACCTTTTTCATATAATTGACTACACAAATATTCTGCAGTTTCTTCACTATTTAAATAATTAATTACAACATTATAACCATCTGTTGCAAACGTTTTTGCAATTTCATTCCCTATTCCTCTAGTCGCTCCAGTTATTAAAGCTGTTTTTTTCATATGAATCATTCCTTAAACAAATATTTTAGTTTCTTATTCACTGCAATTTAAAAATCAAATAATATATTTTTTTATATAGTATCATATTTGCAAGATATTATTAAGAATATCTAAATAACAGAATTATAATGAATGAGTATCCTTAAAATATTACTTGATATTATTTTTTTCATATTCACTAATTTTCAAAATCAACCTTGAAAAAGAACTAATTCATTATACTATTCCAATATACACATATCATATTTTACATTGATCTATTCTTTTCATGATGATATATCCATCATTTCCCTATAAAAATAGTATGTGGCAATCGTCAAAATAGTAGTAACTCCAAAAATTATTACAAAGAAAATCAAATCATACGATTTTCCCAAGAAAACATTTTCTGCATTGA
>JAYENG010000249.1:0-7537 GCA_034721975.1 Bacillota bacterium | reverse complement strand
TCCATTCAAATATGCGTGAGATAGTAACCTTATATCCTCTATTGATTTAATCAAAGAATAATTTATACTCATTTCCATTTTTATCACCCCTAGAAAAAGTATACTTCAATGATTCTATTTGTGGAAATTCTCATGCACATTTTTGCTTGTTCTTAGATTAACATTTATACCATCAGACAAATTATCATATTTAACTTCTGTTATTTGTGATAGGGCATCCTTTGTAGCAAGAGTACTGTCTTTCATACCGGCTAGCACCGGAAGCACACCTGCCTCTAAATCTTCAAACTGAATACCAAAAAGCTGAACACCAATCGTATTTCGAAGAAGCGGATCCTCTATTTCATTTAGTCTTTCTATAACATCATAAAAAGCACCGCTTGCTTCTTCACCGCCATTTGCAAACTTTTTAGTCATTTCATCTGCGTCTAGTCCAAGTGACGTAAAGGCTTCAACACTCCCCTTGCTACCATCTTTTGCCCTGATATTAAACTCTTTAACTGCATCTCCAACTTTATCTATACTAAAAACACCAGCTTCAGCGCCGCCAACAAGGCCGGTGATAAATTCATCTGCACTAAGACCAAGAGCTGAGTACTGATTAGAATATTCATTTAAGGTATCCAGAAGGTCTCCATTTTTATTGGCACCGGTTGCGATAATATTATAGGCTTCTTCAGAAGATATTCCGAAGTTTTTCATCAGTGCCCCTGCGGCTCTTGCAGATTCCTGAAGTTCAAAACCAAAAGTATCTCTTAAAGCAAAACCAGACTCGGTGGCCTTTTCTAGTTCCTGGCCCATGAGTCCGGTTGTCTTTTTCACTTCCGATATACCATTTGCTACATCTTCTAAACTGTCTCCGAAATTATACTTATATACATTCTGAGCAACCTCTCCCAGTTCTTCTAACTCCTCGCCGGTAGCACCAGTAGAAGCTGACATCTGATTCACCGCCGAGTTATAGTCATCTCCTAGTTTAATAAGGCTTACTCCAGTAGCTATGGCAGCAGAACCAATAGCCAGAACAGTAGCTCCAATGGCAGCGCCTATACCTTTTAGCACACCACCTATTTTTTCAAACTTTCCTGATGCATCTTCTGTTTCTTTAGCCGCTTTATCTACTGCACTTGCAAAATCATCGGCGCCATCTTCTGCCTCATCAAAACCTTGGTTCATTTCATCGATGGCCTGAACGTTTTTATCCAGTTCCTTTTCCATCTTATTGAGATCGGCTTTTGCGTTATTCAGTTTGATGGCCCAGTTCTGTGTTCGTTTATCTGCTTCGCCAAAAGAGTCGGAGGCATTTTTTAGAGCCGATTCTAAAGTGCCGATTTTATTTTTCTGCTCATCGACTTCTTTATTAAGGGCATTATTCCTAGCTGTTATACCTTCAATGGATTTATCCTGTTTATCAAATTGGAACGTAACCAGATTCATTTCAGAGCCTAGCACCTTAAAGCTTCTATTGATGTCCCTAAGAGCATTCTTAAATTCCTTCTCACCTTCTACGCCAATTTTCTGCCCAAAATTATCAGCCATTTCTGCCACCTCCCCTCTTTTAGCATGAAAAAAGACACCTCTTTTGAAGTGTCTTATTGAATATTTGCAGTTTTAATGATCATACTGTCATCTGTCATATTAAAAGAATAATCTAGCGAATTTCAACGTGAATATCTTTTCCTAAACTCTTAGCGATCTTAATGAGAAAATCCAATGACGGGTTATAAGAACCACTTTCAAGTCTTGAAATGTTAGATTTTCTGGTACCAGCTCTTTTAGCAAGTTCCTCTTGAGTCATTTTCATACCTTTTCTTGCCTCAATAATCTGTGAAATAATTTGATATCTCGGCTCTAAATTATTGTATTCTTTTTCAAACGCATCATCTTTCATAAGCTTATTTTTTATGTCATCAAATTTTACTCCTGGTCTTCTATGATTTTCATCTGCCTTTCTCATTATTACACCTTCTTTCATAATCCACTTTATATTTTTTTGCCCTATCGAGTTCTTTTTTTGGAGTGCTTCGACTTTTCTTTACAAAACCATGAAGTAGTACAAATGTATTACTAGTATATGAAAAATAAAATATTCTTGTTATATCTGTTGAAAATTTAACCCGCAACTCAAATATTCCTTTACTATCTTTTCCCTTTATTGATCTTGTATGCGGTTCTCTCAAATCAGGTCCATGGTCTTTAAGTAATTCAATTTCACGAAATGTTTTAGCTCGCAATTTAGGGTGTAAAGATTCCAAGAACTCTTGTACTGGGACTTCCCCATTTTCTTTTTGATAGAATTCTACATCATATGCCAAAAGTTCTCCCCCTAAATAAATACTTTCTATAGCTATATGTTATCATATACGATAACTTTATTCAATAAAAATTTCTTTTTGTTTTATGATAGATTTATGATGATTTTATTTTCCCACCATCAATTTAAAGATAGTTTTATGCAAATAATTAATTTTTTAGACGAATAATCATATTTTTAGACAAATTTTAGTGAAATTTTATTAAGTAATTTCTCTAAAGTATTTAAATTTATTTATTTGAGCTATCCAATTCGTTATATCAACCATATTTTGTTTGGCATCACACAGTTCTTTTAATCCCAGCGAAGGCCACCAACGAATAATCAATTAAAATTCGCATCATATTTATTAATCATGTAAAGAAGCTCATCAGCTTTTAATTTAACGTATATAAATACGGCATCAAAATATTCTTTATCCTCATAAGTTCAGCATATTTCATCAGCTTGTTGAGATTTCTATCCTTTCTCCCAAAGTATCTTTTAAGGGCATCAAGCACAATTTCTATATCTTGATTATTTCGATCTTTCAGAATATCACATATGGTCCTCTCTAAATCATATGTCTTTACTTCATTCCCAAAGATAGTCTCCTTATAAGACACCCCTATATCAAAAAGCTCTTTTTTAACCGTATGAACAATCAAACCTTTACCTTTTAATCGTGTCGGATTATATCCATATGGAACAGTTACGACATACTGGAATGGAACTCTATCTGTCAAATCATGAAATAACAAAGCTGATTCATGAGAATAAATCATTCTATTATTTTGCAACTGAAGTATAAGCATCTCATCTTCTAACTCGTCTGGTAAACTGTACACACCACGAGCTACCCTTTCAAGTTCTCCCTCAAGAACCATCTGTCTTAAATACTCACGGTGGATATTATTCTCTTCAAGCAATTTTGAAGTTATAACTCCACCATGCTCTTCAATTAGATTTTTTAACTTCTCCACGCCTGTCATTATTTTTCACCCCACTTTGTCGTTTATGCTAATATTATATTCTATTTTAGCATAAACGACAAAATAAGTGTTATAATTTGTATGCCATTTTTGTTCGTTCTTAGATTAACATTTATATAACACTCCATTATAGGTTTTTGCTAGAGCTATAGCTACCGCTTCACCTTTACCAATTATTCTAACACAGAGGGTCCACTTAAACACAATTCATTAACCTTACGTTTTATATGTGGAATACTAGGATTAGATAATTCATTAAATACAGGTTTCGGTAGTATTATTTTACCTGGATATAGTTTAAATAGAATGTTCTCTTCCTTCACCCACAAGAATGCAGAGATACAATCGGTATCAAAAAACAGTTTGTCAGTCATATAATTCTTCTTCGTCCAGATCAAAACCGTATACAATATCGCTTCTAAACCCATTTAATAAAATCTCTTCATATTTACCCTGTGATATCGCATCTTTGTCTTTAAGCTCCTCAGCTAATTTAATATACTTCCCAAAAGTAGCATACTGCTTATCTTCTGGAGTGGGCGTATATAATTCATCATCATATCCAAGTCTTCTAGCTGAAGATATTATTCCGGTTTTCATAGTATCCGCTGTAGCCTTTGTTAAATACCCATCATTTATTAATCTCCAAAGTGTAGCTTGCCTACTGATACCAAAATTCTGTTCAATTTTTACAATATCTTCTATGTTAAGTTCTTGTTTTTCTTTTCTAAGCTTATTTTTTATAAAATAAGATAGCGCTTCATAGGGAGCTAAAAAATACGACGCAAACATATCTGCTTCCTTTTCCTGGGAATCCTTGTTCGTTTCAAGATCTGTAAAGCAAACTATACTATTAAAATCTTCGTGATAAAACAGATGATAAAGCTCATGTGCTATTGTAAAACGCTGTCTACCATAAGTTGATTTGGAATTAACTCCGATGATTTTATTCTTTCCGTCTCTAATACAAATACCACTTAATCGACTACTCATGGGATAAAACACAATTGTTAAATCATCGTTATTATGGATTAGTGAGAATATATCTATTGGGGAATTAGAGTCTTCACCAAATTGTTTCCTTAAATTTATAGCTTCACTGTTTAGTTCGATTTTTTCTTTCAAGATTTATTCCCCCTCAAGTAAACCTTCCATAAATCTTAGATTAAGTGCAATTTTATTCATTGCCGCTATAGTATACAAATCTTCCGTATCAACACTCTTTGCTCTAAGAGCTATTGGCATTTGTTCGAATTCACTTGACTCGTTCACAAAATAATCCATAGTGCATCCAAAAAGCTCCGCAGCTTTATCCAATATCTCAACACTAAACTGTCTTTCTCCTTTTTCACATTTTGAAATATAGCTCTGATCAATATCTAAATATTCAGCCATAACACCTTGTTTAAAACCATTCATTTTCCGTAATTCTCTAAATCTTTTTGCAACTAATTCAAAATTCAACATAGCTGCACCTCCTCTTTATTATATTATATGTTAGCGTTGTCATAAATTCAATTATTTATCATAATAATTTTATGACAGATTTTTTTAATTTGAGATGTTGCTAATTTCAGCTTTTAAAAGATATAGATATACCGCGCTTCCCTTTTGATTATATCATCTACCGGTTTCAACTGGTTAAGTGGTTTTAAAGTGCTTATCCACTTTCTGAATCTCTTAGGAAGATCTTTAGTTAAAATATATATTTGAGATGTAGCGATATCTTGAGCAGCAAAGTAATCAGCAGCCGAAAAATCATCATCGTCTTCATCAGGTACTTCAAAATCATCTAACCAATCATTAAGTGTTCCTATCATCATTTCACGATCTAAATATGCCAAGCCATCTTCAAAATTACCCCATACATCATCTTGTCTGATATAGTTTTCCAATGTAATTCTCAATATATTATTTCTTCCGATAGTGTCTCTGAAATTATAATAACTGGACTTAACACCATGCATTATATCGAATCCATTCCCCATTATGACACATGATAATATTCCTGTTATGTTTTAACCAGAGACATTTGAAAATTCATTCTATAAACCTTAATTGTAAAATGAACTTGAACTAAATAAAAATCCATAGTGGATCTAACTGTAATATAATGAATTTATGATAAAACAAAAACATTACAGGAAGGTGAACACTATGGATTACTCACAGCATACACTACAAATAAGAAAGAGCCTAAAGTTTGTGTAATGAATAATCTGATTTTCAAGGGAACCAAGCTGCATCTCCTCTTCAGTACTTACCCTACAATAAGAAGCTACCTTAAGCTTTTTTGGTATTTGTTTTCTGTTTGTTTCTTCAATTCTAACCTGTGGGTTTATGATTTCTACATACGGTCTTTGAACAGGTATGTCCCTAACTTGTGCATGATTCATTCCGCTTTACTCCTTCCTTTTTATCCTTTCAATCGCATCATGCGCTTCAATTTGATTAGTTAAAAGAATCAAAATAATAATGCTGAAAGCCTTTAAATTCAAGTGTTTCAGACTTGTTGCGCATTACATATATCACTCTAAAGCAAGTATTTATCAAGTTGTTTCTACTTAATCCAGGTATAAAAAAAGAGCTGATAATTTGTTAATTCATAAGCTCTCAACTTAAATTAAATTTATATATTATATTCCAATTTTCACACTATTCGTTGAAGTTTTTCGAGTATACTCGTATATTTCTTGATAGTTTTGTTTTTTTTGGTTATACTTTTATAAGAGGTGATAATATGAAAAATAGAGATCTTTATCTTAATCAGCTCATTAAGTTCAGAGACAAAAAATTAATTAAAATAATAACCGGTTTAAGGCGTTCTGGCAAATCAACTTTGCTTTCACTTTTTGAAAATCATCTAATAGCAAGTGGCGTTGATAAGAACCATATTATCCGGATGAACTTTGAGTCTTTCGAGTTCGACGAGATAACAAGTTACAAAAAGCTCCATGAATACATCAGAGAGCGCATAATCGATAAAAATGTAAAGCATTATATTCTTCTTGATGAAGTCCAACAGGTATCTTCCTGGGAAAAAGTTATAAATTCTTTCCTAGTAGATGCCAACGTAGACGTCTATATAACTGGATCAAATGCCTATCTATTGTCTTCAGAGCTTTCTACATTATTGTCAGGCCGTTACGTTGAGATTAAAATGCAGCCATTATCTTTCAAAGAATATTTAGATTTCTTAGCATCCGATACAGAAAGTAATCTTCTCGAGAAGTTTAATCAATACCTACAGTATGGTGGACTACCTACTGTAGTTGAACTCTTGGATAATCCAGACACCATCGGTCCTTTTCTTGAAGGTATCTACAATACCGTCCTTATGAAGGATGTTATTGAAAGAAATCGCGTCAGAGATGCTGCCCTTCTTGAAAATATTCTAAAATTTATTGCTGCGAATATTGGCAGCATAGTCTCAACTAAAAAAATAAGCGACTATCTAACCAGTAGTGGTAGAAAAACAACAAGCGATACAATTGATAATTACCTGAAATTGCTTGAAAACGCATTTATCATCTACAAGGCAAACCGCTATGACCTAAAAGGCAAAATGTTTCTCAAGACCCTTGAAAAGTATTACATCGTAGATATTGGCATCCGCAATAAACTCACCGGCCTACAAGGCAAAGATTATGGCCATGTTTTAGAGAACCTCGTCTACTTAGAATTATTAAGACGCGGCTATGAGGTAAGTATCGGAAAAGTCGGCTCACTTGAAGTGGATTTCGTTGCCACAAAATCTGGCGAAAAAATTTACTATCAAGTTTCTTCTACCATCATGGATGAAAAAACTAGGGAGCGAGAACTCAGACCACTTCAATCTATCTCTGATAACTATCCAAAATATATACTGACCATGGATCAAACTGTCTTCAAAGATTACTTCGGAATCAAGGTAATAAACATAATCGATTTCTTGCTTGAGTAGTGATTAGCCCTTTAAACAGGGCTTTTCTTCTAATCATATTTCACAAAAGCGTCAAATCCCGCATGCTTTAGTCGGGCCTTGAGGGCCTCTGCATTCTTCTTCACAGTGAACTACTCGTCATTGAAATACCATATGCTCAAGTTCATATTTTTCAACATACTTTGATATATCTTTTAGGTTATTAGATGCTAACACTCCATTATAGGTTTTTGCTAGAGCTATAGCTGCCGCTTCACCTTTACCAATTATTCTTTCTCCTTTAGGTGGTGAAATCGCCAATTCATAATACAAATTATATTCTTCTGTATT
>JAYENG010000248.1:0-7592 GCA_034721975.1 Bacillota bacterium | reverse complement strand
TGTATTTCCTGAATCTCATTTTTACTGAGTTTCAGGAAATACAACAATTGATAAATGAATATAAAGAGGTGTAGATATGTTGAAAAATGTGTTCATTGAAGTTCTAAATTTAAGCTTTATTGGAAGTTTTGTCATATTAGTTATTTTGTTTGCACGAGTATTTCTAAAGAAAGCACCAACGAAGTATACTTACATATTATGGTCAGTTGCACTTATAAGATTAGTTTTGCCTTTTTCTATAGAAAGCATATTAAGTATCTTATTTATTAATCCTAAACCTATATCACAGAATATTGTCTACTCTGAAACGCCATTAATTAACACTGGTATTACTGTGTTGGATCGAACTGTAAATGGATCATTACCAGCATCTGAGGTTGTTGCAAGTGTAAATCCAATGCAAATATGGGTTTTGCTTGGTTCAATCATTTGGATTATCGGAATGATTAGCTTATTTACTTATGGAATTACTTCACTGGTAAAAATTAAAAAAGAGTTGCGGCGATCAACTTGGATAAGCGAAAACATATATAGTTCAAATGCTGTCAGAACACCTTTCGTTTTGGGGTTGTTGCTACCAAAAATCTATTTGCCAAATTTTATCTCAGATACCGAAATGGAATATATCATTCTTCATGAACGAACGCATATCAATCGACGCGATCATATTATCAGGTTTGCAAGTTATTTGGTGCTGTGTCTTCATTGGTTCAATCCGTTGGTGTGGCTAGCTTTTTATATAAGTGGCAAGGATATGGAAATGTCCTGTGATGAATCAGTTATAAAGCAGTTGGGGTATGATTTGAAGAAGGATTATTCGCAATCTCTTTTGAACTTTACAATTGGGATAAGGAGTTTTTGTATAACCCCACTAGCCTTTGGTGAAGGGGATACAAAGGGGCGAATCAGAAACATTTTGAATTTAAGACCGCCAAAGTTTTATGTAATTGCAAGTACAATATTGATTGTGCTGTTGGTTTCTATAGGCTTGCTTTCAAATCCAATTAATGATGATCTAGACGAGCAAGTATTTAGTGGTGCAGATATGGCTGAAGCAGTTGATCTCATCGGAACGGTAATTATTAGTGAAGTCGAAGTTGCTGATGGGACAGAATATGAAATACTCTTAACCAATGATAGTAGTTACACTATTTATGAACTCAAGATCGCATTAAGCTATCCGATAATTATTACAAATGGGCATAGGAGCAATAAGGATAGTATTGAAGCAGAAGAGGTTGTGAAGAGAGTTGAATCAGGTTCAAGTGATATTGTGACTGTTTTTATTCCTACAGCTTATTATTATGAGAAGAATTATGATACTGAGAATTTAGAAATTGAACTGACAGGTTATCTAGATGAAGTGATCAATATTAAGCAATTTGATAAAATTGGAAAAATTGAAACAAACTATAGTGCTGATTCAGATGATTGGATTCAAGATGCATCAAGTGAACCCACCCAAGCGGTAAAAGCTGCTCTACTCAATCAAGAAGCAAAAGACTATACGATCAGCATGAGTATTGGATCTATTGATATTGATAGCGCTGAAACTCAGCACGTTGTTAATCGGTATCTCGGTAGTGAGTTGGCCCAGTCAAGAGGGTGGTCCGATGATTATCTGCAAGAACATTTTATTGTTGTCAAGGCTAATTATACAGTTGAATATGACCATACAAAGACATTTATGTCAGATGGCAATCTTGAACAGTATTTCTATTTGACTGAAGATATTGACACGGGTTTATGGACGATTGTTGATAACACAAGTACAGAGAGTTTAACAATTATTGAAACAGACCCCTCAGATGGGAATTTAGATTTTGCCATTCGATATACACAATTATACGGTTATGAACAATTTATCATCTTGTCGTCAAGTCAAGAGTCATTGACTGTTTTGGCTTATCATGGAAACAATCAAACTTTGACAGCAGCTACTTTAGAAAGTGCAGTTATAACGATTGATAAAACAGCGAATGATTCTGTGAAAGAAGAAATTTTCTTAAATGAAGAGTTGACTGGATATGTGTTTCATCCTAAAAAACCTGATGCCTCTCATCAAAATTATATCGTGGGCATTAGATACAGACGGCTCAATGCAAATCCATCAACAGTTGAGTCAGCTATTGTGATTATACCAAAATCAGATTTGTCAGCTCTAAGTGTTTATGAAAGCTTTGAACAATCTGAAAACAGTCAGGGACCTATTCCACCGATTATCGATATGACCCTCAACGCACAAGGACAATATCTGTCGTATCAGGATGTCGATGAATACTTTAAGGTATATGATATTTTAAATGATTCTCTATATTCGGTCGAAGACCAATTAGATCATCTATCAGTTGATTATTCTAATTTCACCCGTTATATCAATGGCACAAGTAATGATTATCGGTTGCCAATTATTTATTTAATCACCTCTGCCAATGGTGAAGATTTAGTTTTCAATACAGTAACGCTTGAATTTGAATCGCTAAATGATAAAGATAGCAAGATGATTATTTCTAACGATAATTATTACACAGCAATACTATCCCATGTGGATGACATGCAACACCTTGAACTGATTGATCGCGAAGGTAATACAATATTCAGCTATGGTTATAATCAATTCTTGACGGAAATCATTGGGATTGATTTTAGTGAACTACAATGGCAACTTGCAGGATTTGATGAAAGTAGCGCTATATTATGGGGAGGGTTTGGAGGTAAATTGGATACGGTGGCTCACTTTATTTATAAGATTGAGTCTGAAGAGTTCATTGTGTTTGATCAGTCCAATCAGGAGACCTTTATAGAGTATTTAAATATATATCCAGTATTACGATAAGTATCATAGATTATTCAATTGTGAATCAATAGATTCAAAGATTGGGTAGGTATAGAGACATGATTTTAGATGCAGTTGGCAAGAAATTGTTTTCCTCTATAGGAGATAGATGAATAGTCATTATTATTTGCATAGATTAGTTTGAGATATTAGAGATATTCAAATAATTTGATATTAATAGATACTTTCTAGTGTAATTCATATTAATGCCGATTTGTATCAAAGTTTGAATTTCATACCAAAACGATATTTATTCATAAGGTCTATACGTATAAGAAAAACTGTCATTACATATTTGAATATTCTTTTTAAAAAAGACATTCTAGTATCAGAGAAGATTGGAAAGGAAAGGTTTATCTGAACAAATGGTTGGTTGATGTCGTTAGATAAAGTAGATAGTGATTTTAAAATTTTAGTGTTAATGGAAATGCAAATTATCAACTAAATATATCAATCACTTGCTTATATAGTGATCCAGGGAACTGCATTATTAATGACGAGGGTTTCCTTGACACGCCTCACCTCCTCCACAAAAAAATGTAACTATTGATACATTAGGAACCCACTGAAATCAGTGGGTTTCGTTGTTTTTTGGAGAATGTGATTAACCAAAACAAGGATATAGAGATTTTGTCTAGAGTATCTAAGATAGATGCACCACACTCGGGTGCAAAATGCATAAAAAATATTTGTAGAAGAATTTTGGTGTATTGTTAATATGTTTCCGTATACCATGCATGTAATGGTGCCGGATGTAAATAAGAGGTGAAATCAAGTAAATATTAATGGTTAGAAGGATTTCGTACCCTTTCTATTGAAAAAATTAATCGAGATGTTATTGTGTTTGTAGATTGTCAGAGGAGTTTTTATGATTAGACAATTTGCAAATAGGATAACATTTTTTTGATTCAAGAGAATATCATTCTAAGAGATGATGCGGAGATATATCGCTATGGCACGGAGCAGATTCTTATTAATTTCATGACTTTTGTTGTCATTGGAATCTTGGCAACGATAACTGGCACTTGGATTGAGACAATATTCTTTTTTGCTGGATTGATTCCAATCAGAATGGTTGCAGGTGGATATCATGCGAAAACACCAAGAAGATGCAATGTACTAACATTCTCGGTGTATATGGCCAATATGATTTTGATTCATCTTGTGGGAAATCATATGATGTATTTACTTAGCTATACGGGATGTGCGGTAATTCTAACAATCATTTTACTGTTTGCTCCCGTTGATCATAAAAACAGGGTATTGGATGGAGATGAAATAACTAAAGCTAGAAGAGCTAGCAGAATCATTGGAGCGGTTATCATGGGATTTTGCATGGTGATATCAGCACTATTTAGATCAGAAAATATTTTTTCAACAAGTACTATGATGTGGGCGCTAACGGCATCTGTTTCATTATTCATAGGAAGTCTGGCAAGGGGAGATGAAAAGTATGAAGAAGCTGAAATTTCTAAATAAATATGTTGGAACGACGTTTGCTATGTTTGCACTAGTTGTTGCACAAGTTGCATCAACAAGGTTCAGTGTTATTTTTTATCAGGATGAAATTCCTGAAAAGTTAAAGCGTTTCGAAAAACAGGATGAGATTAAGGAAAAATGAAGAATTTGGATACTGTGATAAAGAGTAAGCCATTTAAGTGGAAGTATTTTGAGAAAGAAAGCATATTATTATGTGTGAGATAGTACGATTTTGAAATGGTCCATGAACGTGGTTGCACAACAAAAAAATAATATATTATATGAGGAGGAATCATAATGAAAAAAACTCGAATTATCTTAAGCTTAGTAATGCTTATGGTTATATTTGGAAGCGTTTCAGCTTCTGCATCTACCCTTAAAGACGTCAGTGTTACCTCGGACTCGAAGCTCACAATCATCAAAGATGACAGCGGTAACACAAGAATCGAAGGAGCTTGCCCCTATGGGAATGGTGTATGTCAAGCTGTAGCCCATGGTACAGCATATGTTTACATTAATGGTATCTTAGAGTATGAAGGATCGGCATGGCAATGTGCAAACTGTTTAACCGTTTATGGAACAGAATTCGATCCGAATGATACCGGTGGAAATGCTGGCAAATTCGTATCTGTTCCGCTTAATTATGAAATCAACGAGAATGGTGCTATAGTTTATACATCATCATACACAACTATTACCAATGTATATACACAATTGCCGGGTATTGATTTTATCTATTAGTACGCTGAATAATAATACTTATGGCGAAATATATCGTTTGTCATAGATATTTTTTCTCTTCTAATGAGTTATGTTATAATGTTTATGGAATTACTTATTAAATCTTTCAAGAGGGAAAGGAGCAGAAATGAGACACAGAAAATTTATTCTACTTGTTATACTGCTTGTTGTCATATTGTTGAGTGGCTGTTATTCCGAGCAGCAATCTACAGTAGAAGAAAATAGCAGTATAAATAATACTATTACATCTGAACAAGAGCTTGTACGGTCATTTCTAGAAAAAATATATACTTCTAGCGACGAAGGAATTTTAAAACTAGAAGAATTACTATCCTCATTGGAAAAGGTAGTTAGTACAGTTGAGGACACAAATGAGGACACAAAAATTTTAGAGCCTCCGTGCTTAATCAGCTATTTTGAATATTTACATGATACGCACGACGAATATCTGAGTGACGATGCTTATGACAAATTTGCTCGAATACGACTCTTAGATGCAGCAGCATGGATGTATGTTCAAAATGAACTTAAACTTTCAATTGCGCACATTACAATCAACTATAACGACGGTCAGGGTGGTTATGACTTTGAGGTTACATACAATTTGATCTCCAAAGACGGCAGTATCACTGATAGTATTGTCACAAGTGGGATTTTAGTTGTCGAAGAAAAGATTGTTCATGGGCGTATCGATCCAATTGGAACCTATATCCAGTGACTGGAATGATCCAACTTTTGTACAGTGGGTATAGTTAAGTCATACGCATAGAAAAGAAGAATGGATCATATAGTGCAACAGACCTTAGTATAGATGTTAGTACTATAATAAATTCAATACAAGAAACTATTTCTAATCCCAATTGCGGTCATGTAGTTGGGATTTTTCTTTTGTTTTTTAGATTTATACCTTTTCGCGATACTCAAACAATTTGGCGCAACTCATACTATTTCGCGTAAGTCATTTTAACGCCAAATTGTATCAAAAGTTGAGTGATTAGACATTTAAACTCACGTCCATTTTAGGATGTGTTTTTTCATTTTTAGGAATCACTTACTAAAAATATCAATGTAATTCTTATATATAAATACTCTATTACGTAATTTATTATCTAATTTCACCAAAATTTCTATGTCAATCAACTGATTGACAAGTCGACCTGCTGTCGAGTTGCTAACATTAAGAATATTTGTCATTTCTTCTATTGTTATAGAAGGTTTATTAAATAACTTTTCATAAATAAGTAATGCATTTTTTGATGTTACTCCTAAAAGGGATAGTTTTTTGAGATCATTTGTCTTCAGTTCTTCTATTGCTCTTGCAATATCTATAGCTTCTTTTGAAGTTTCAATAACTCCAGTTAGAAAAAATTTAATCCAAGTTTCATAGTCACCTTTCAAATGAATATTATAAAGGCAGTTGTAATAAGTTTGTTGATTTTTCTTAAAATATTTTGAAAGATATAATGTAGGCTTATGCAAATAGTTTTCTGAAGCAAGGTAGAAAGCAATTAACAATCTTCCGATTCGACCATTTCCATCTAGAAAAGGATGAATCATTTCAAATTGACTATGTACTAAAGCCGATTTTATTAGGGGTGATATTAAGTTTTTTGTGTGCATAAATTTTTCTAAATTATCTAATAAATCATTCATATACTCAATTGCTGGAGGTATATAAGTGGCAGTTGAAATAGAATAGCCTCCAATCCAATTTTGCGAGGTACGGAATTTACCAGGAGTTTTATGTTGACCACGAACATCATCCATAAGAGTTTCATGAATTTCACGGATTAATCTTAAAGATAATGGCAAAGTTTCAATTCGTTTATAGCCATAATTAATGGCTTTAATATAGTTTTCGATTTCTTTTACATCGGTTGGAATATTTTCACTAATCCCCGCTTCAGCTTTGATTAAATCTGAAAATGTTGCTTGTGTTCCTTCGATTTGTGATGATAGTGTTGCTTCTTTTCTAGCATACATATATACAAAATAATTAGGAGAGATTAACCTATCAGTTACTTCATCTAATCTACCCAAATACCGATGTGCTTCAGAAAGTAGGAAAATCATCTCATCATCATATTGTATTGCTGGTTTTGAAGGTGGTAAATAATTTGGAATAAAACAAGTATATTGACTTGATTTGTTGCCGATATTTACAAATTTTCCTGCTCTATTATTCATGATTGCACTCCTCGTATACTATATTTATGTAAAATGAAAATAGCACATTATTTATTTTCATAATATCATATAAAACGAAAATAAAAAATATATATTTTCATTTACAACTAAAAACGAAAATATAACTCTCTTTTTCATTGAAAGTCTTTAATTGTTTATAAAAATTATGGATGTGAGCATGAATGGTTTCCCTCCACCTCCACCACAAAGCTCTCGTCCCAACGAGAGACTAGAACCACTCTACTTTTGTAGGGTGGTTTTTTCAGTATAAATGTTAGCTTAAGTTTAATTGAAGTTACAAAAGCTCAACAAGTAGAACAATATTTTAAATACATGATATAATAAAGGC
>JAYENG010000247.1:0-7619 GCA_034721975.1 Bacillota bacterium | reverse complement strand
AAACTTTGAAATTATTTGAGAAGTTAACTTCTTGCAACGAATATGCAGAATATCTTCCATCATCGGTTTCTCAATCAAGTCTATTTAAATATTTCTGTTATGCTGAAATTTTCAAATTTTGTCTGCATCAATCTGCCATAGATAAATTATCAAACACTTCTATGGCATCCTTTTGCAAATCCGGCATATAAAAAAATCCCTCAATTCTAAACCAACCTTTTATACCATCTTATCCCCAACTGAATAAAATCCTTCAGTTACTTTATTTTCTTATTGATCGTAATCTTTTTCATCTCTTTCACTATTTAACATTATTTCATTAATAAATTCATAATCAATAATCCCTGAACTGACACGGTAAAAGAATGGATCTTTTCGGATAAAATCATTTGAATTGATAATAAATTCCTTATAAACATCACCATTAATTTTGTAAATTGTTGTTTTATATGTATATCCCATATACCCTAATGAAATTTTCTCTCTTTTGAGAAATATCGTATTAAGGTTCTTAATAATATGTTCAATATCAGTTGCATCTGTTATTGAAATTGATTTTCCCGTATTACCATTAAAAATACCGATTTCCGATACCTCTGACGGTGCAATGTTTGTTATTGAACATGGAGTATTCCACCAAATCAAACTTCCAATAATAATCACAAAAATTATTGATGTTAAATGTTTAAGTTTTATGTTCTTCATCTTATTTCACTCCTTAAATGTTCAGTGAATAAGTACAACACCATCAAAATTTCTTTTTACTCTTTCTTTTTTACAAATGAGATTTTCATAAGTATTTAATGCAATTGCTTCACCTAATTGTGCAAACAATTCCTCTTGTCGAGCTGTAGATAATCTTTAAATCTTTCATAATCGTTGAACATCGTTGCAATATTTCAAATGACAACACTAACGTCTGACAGAACCAATTAATAAAACACATAAGTCAAATAACTGGTTGTTCCTTGATTGTTTACTGGAACAATATCATAAGAATTCAAGTGATCAATCAGCTTCTCATCAACACTCCCGATGCCGTTCATATAGATCAAGAAAGCAATGAGCGTCTGTGGCGAATCCAAGTAACCATTATCGAGCCTCGAGATTCTCTCTAAATCTCTATGTTTTATAGCTTCTAGGGTTACTATGTCCATTTCATCGGCTTCTTCTTTCAGCAAATAATGACTGAAATCGATGGAAGCAATCAAAAGCGTGTTCTCTGATTCAATATTTTCAAATAGAAATTTCCCGAAATCTTCAGCTTCTTCTTTAGTTAAAGTGGAAGGAAGAGCTATGGTGCTTATTTTCGCTTCTGGAAAATAGTATTTCACAAATGGAACAAGTGCTGCGCTCGAATGCTCATTGATCATTAGAACATCGTCAAACTCAGCGTAAGGATAAGACTCCAACCATTCATTATATTCAGCATTTCTGCTGATCATGCCGAATGGTGTTTGCCAATCGTTCTCTGATAAAGAAATTTGAAGTCCTTTTTTGCTGTTATGATTGGGTCCGATTATTACCACATTCTCATAATTGTTTTTTTCAACTGCTTTGAAAACATCGTGAATCAACCCTGAAGCCAACAGATGATGCGGGCAAATAACGCCCTTTGCATTTTCAAATTGCAGAGTTTCATCCTCTTTAGGCATTGTAGAAAAAAACTCATTCTCATCATAGAAATTGCAATCATTATAGCTTTGGCTATTATAGGTTTCTTCATCGACATTTTTTGAAAAGCATCCCGGCAGCAGCATCACCACTGCCAGAACAATTAAAATCCTATATTTCATCATTTTACAATCAATACTTCCTGCTCTGTAAAATTAGTGCCTGTTTCTCCATTTTTAGTGATAACAGCATGATCAGCTGTATATGTTCCAGGCATGACAGCCTGAATGTAGTAATTGATGGTTCTATTGTTTCGATTATAAGAGTAATGGAAAATCAATTTCTGTCCCTGTTCTTCATACCAACGATTACTGCCTAGTTTAACAAATCTAAATCCAGCTGGTATGAAATCTGTAATCTGATAACTTCCTTTGCCTGTTCTAGGTGATAAAGTTACCTTTATCAAATCAGACTGATTGAATTCACCGGATTTTTGATTATCTGCTGTATACTCTCTAGTAATGCTGAATTCATCAGTTTTATTTTCCTTCATGTCTTCAACGCCGCCTAAAGCATATACATACGATCCGATATCGTTGACTACGTTTTTGATTTTCAAACTATCAAATTCTTCAGGAGTAAGTGTGATAGTTTTAGACTGAAAACCAAAAATTTCAAAAGTCTCTTCATTTCCCTGATACTTGATTTTCACTTCCCCGGAAAGCGCTTTTATCTGCTCAGAATCCATGATGTTTCTATTCATTATATAGATCAGTCTCTCGATGTATGCGATTTCATACTTCGAAGGATTCTCATAAAGATAATCGAATATCTTGTCACCATTTTCAGTGTCACCTAGTTTGACAGCCAAAGTTGATAAAAGACCTGCCGAAACAAAGTTTTCACCTTCATCTATGCTTAAATCAAAAGATATTTCATCATCAAGATTCACTGATTTACTTAAAACATCCATATAAATATCACTCGCACCGCCTTTTTCTCCTAAGGCTTCCAACCCTAGAGCAAGCATGATTCTATCAGTTTGAGTCAAAGAGCCATCTTCAAGCAATTCATATATATTTATCAGCACGGGTTCATTCAGTGCAGCGAGTCCGGTATAAGCGGCCACTACGCTATGCATATCAGACTCCTGATTATAAAGGATACTGTAAAAATAAGTTATCATGCTCTCGATATTGAAGTATTCATCGCTAAGCAAAGCAATCCTTGCACTCATCATCGCATCGCTGTCAGAATAAGGCAAAAGTTTGATTCCACCGTCAAAGTTTTGATAACTATTTATCGCTGCTTCCCATTGCCTTAAGTCAGGTTCGAAGTTGTCTTTGATGAACTCCCTCGCTTCGATTCCAGCGATAATCTGATCTATTCTTTTTCCACCGATATATCTCAAATTCAAAAGACTATTATAGAAGTTTGACTCGCTCTCATTGAAAAAAGTCATTTCAGCATTTGAATAAATTTCACTGAACTTCGTTCTCTTTGTAATGTCGTAATACTTCTTGTTGTTGAAATATACAGTTGAATCGACGACTTCAAAGTTCTCTACCAAAGCATCTTTGTATATTTCACCATCTGCATAAACAGTAAGAGTGTATTTTCCCTCTTTCAATTCACCAAGAGAAATATTGGTGTATTCTCCTACAATACCCTCTTTTTTAAATTCCTTGATTCTTTTGTTATTATCATTTTCCATTGAAATATTATAAGATACTCCGCTTCCTTTTTCAGCATCCTCCCCGAATATTCTAAGGCTGATAGAAGGAATGTCTCCTGTAATGAAATACTTGCTTAGAATCGTAGATATATGGAACGGCAATTTGGCATTGATGTTGATCCAACCATTAGCCGCCTCCATTTTGTCGTTGATACCTTGATAAGTGATTCGCCATGAAGTCAAATTGTCAGGAAGGTTGAATTCAAGCTCACCCATGCCGTTTTCATCCGTTGAAACAGTCATGAATGTAGCCGTGTCTTTAAATTCACTTCTTACATAGTAACTTCCATCACCTCCACCGCCTTCAGCCCCTCCAGCAAACCTACCACTAGCTCCCGATGAATCGCTCGAAGTATATTCACTTATTATGCCTGTACCATAAATGCTCGAATATATATTCCTAAGTATGTTAACCGACTGTCCATGTAAATCGAAATATGCTTCATCCACTATGCTGATATTGACCTGAGCAGGATATGGATTTCCTTTTGCGTCTTTTGTTTTAAAATTCAAGACAACTTTTTCACCAGGACCATAATCTTTTTTATCAGCTTCTACATCGATGAAAATTTCTCTTTCCGAATAATCATATTGGACATTCCTTGGATAGACCGTTCTGCAAAGATTGCCGTCCTTTAAATATACTCCTTGAATCATGAAATTAGGAAGATGCTCCTCACCAAATGTAAAACTTCCTTTAAGATCATCCTTTATCTCATACTTCATAAGTCCATCTTTTAAATGCATCACCAAGAATTTATCATTTGATGATTCGGGTACTCTACCTTGATCATCAAGATAATAATCAACTGTTTCATTCAATTTGAATTTATATTTATCCCCATCAAATCTAATCCCATACATTTTCGAGAGTGTTTCTCCTCTAGTATAATAATCATCTCTAATATATAAATTCTCAACAATACTTTCTCCGTTCCCTTCATCAAGTGTAACTTCAACTTCAAACCTACTGTTTGAATCAATAATATAAGACATTTCCATCGTGTATTTTCCATCGACAACAAAAATCTCTTTTTCCTCGATTACTTTACTTTTCCTGTCGTATCTGTATTTTGTTTTATTGACCTTGTTTATATAGTCATAAACCTGCCCTTTTTCAATCTTTTCATACCATATTTCCGTAACACTAACGTTTAGAGAAGTATCAAGAGGTTTCCCTCTCATATCCTGAAAATTGAAATCATAAGCAGTGCTGAACTTCTCAGAATCCAGTTCATGAGCTAAAACTGTAAGCTTTGGTATATCCTCTTCATCACTATAAGACAATTCAATCATTTTATCCTTCGGCAAGAAAGTGAAGTAATCATAATCTGTGACTCTGTAATTCTCTGCATTGGTGTTGTTTATCTCAAATCTAGAACTAGTCGGTCTCCAAGAAGTGGTTTTGTATGAAGGCTTCATGTTCACTGAAGCATTACCGCTCTCATCGGTTGTCACTTTCCCTTGAATTTGATTCCCCATATGCATATAGTAATTGAAGCTCATTCCTGGAACTGGAGTTCCATCAAAAAATCCTGCATTCAAATCATATGTGATTGATTCTCCGGCTTTTATGAAGTCTTTATCGAATTCCCCTTCGATTTTATATACAGGTTTTGTGTATTCATTGATGTATAAATCATGACGAATAATCAAAGTGTCGTTTTCTTCCACCAATACCGTATACCATCCAGGCATCATATCTTTCCAACTGAATCCATCTGTAAAAGTACCAGTATTGGTAGTCTGAATTGTTTTGCTTTCAATCAAATCAAATCCATTTACATTTGAATAAAGACTTATCTTGTAATTACCGGTTGAATCGATTTTAGGATTGATATAACCGAATAAATTCATCTCGTCAGTAGGCAGATATGTGCTTCTATCTGAAAACATATATTTCCAGTAGTTTTTTGAAACCTGTTTATTATATGGAACATCCCTATACACATCGTATTGCATCATATATGGACGAAATTCTCTCATGTTTCTCATGATGAAATCATTGAATCCTTCAGATTCGATTTTTGCATATGTCACATAAGACATTTCATCTTCGTTTTCTTGATAATCAACTATAGCTACACCGTCATTTCCGGATTTACCAGTAAATCCACCGTCGACAGTAATTAGAGCATCTCCGACTCCAGTATTTGCATCTCCGTCCATAAGCCAGAAGAAATGCGTATCTTCAAATTTACTGCTGTAGACCAATAGGTCGTTTACCTGCACAAAGCAATAATAATCCTTGTTCACATAAGAGATTTTAGTGAGATAGTAACCTGGATCTAATGCTTCAGGAAATTCAAATGAGTAAAACCTTGAATAACCATATTCCACTTCTACTGGCGTCATTTTAAACTCACTGATCTTTTGAAGATATTCAGGTGTTTTCTCATAAAGTTTTTCAAATGAGTAAGATTTATCATACTCTTTGACATCATTTAAAAAACTATCCGAATCATCAAAAGCAAAAACACTCATATCATATTCTAATTCAGATGCTTCTCTGCTCATATAAGCCGGTATAAAATGATTCTGATCTGTTTTGAAGTTGAAAAAAACATCATTTATCGAGATATATGTTTCTCCACTTTGAGGTTCAGTGCTGAAAGTAAAAGTATAGTCATCTTGTAAAGAAAGATCGCTTCCCTCTACTCTTGCACCAGCTTTAATGTTCACAGAATATGTCGTGCCACGTTCAAGTGAACCGGGTATGAAAATCATAGCATACCCATTGGATGAGAACCTTCCATCAACTTTTGGTGATATTTCGAATATTTCATCGAAGTTTTCAATATTTTTATAATTGAACATTATTTCAATTCCTGTATTGACAAGAACATATTCACTTCTGTTCCCCGGTATCGAACTTACAACCATAAGGTCTTTCTTTGTTTGAAAAGCCCATGAGAAATCGTACTTCTCTTTTTTATTGAAGAGTTCTATTTTATATATTTTATTTTTATCAAGGTCTTTTCCAGGTTTTATAATGAATTCTTTGCTGGATTTCTCCATGATCTGAAAATCGACTTTTGGTGATATTTCAACATTATCTTTCAAAAAATCAAGCGAAACATCGTTTTTAGAAGTCAACTTGAATTCGGTGTCCGCATTTATTCCTGCCGAATCCGAATTTGTCGGCAACACCTCGAACTCCCATTCACTCGTCTCGGTAATGGTAGTAGTATCAAGTGGTTCATCAGGTATGACGGGTTTATCGTTTGTTTTTGCACAAGCTGTTAAAACCAACGTCAAGCCAAGCAAAATTGCCATTATTTTTCTTTTCATGTTTACCACCTCTTGTTTTTATTCTTCATTTAAGTTAGACGACTTTAATAAACAATAGTTCCCTTACTTCTTATTTCGATGTTCAACTATACTATACATTATATATAACAATAATAGTAAAATAATGTATACGATTCTAAAAGAATTTTATTGAATTTTAACAAAAATAGCTTCAAAATCGGTATTATTATATATTGTAAAATGATAAAACAGTATTATACAAATAGTATTATTTGGAGGCAAAACTAATGAATTCTAATAAGAAAAGTTTAATGAATAAAGAAGATCTATTAGAAATATTTGATTATATCAATGAACGTTTGAAAGAAAATCAACTATATCTTGAACTTACAGTCTATGGTGGTAGTTTGATGACCATGGTTTATGACAACAGACCTGCAACTAAAGATATTGATTGCATCATAAACACAAATAATTATAAATTATTAGATGAAATATTTAGAATGACAAAATTCGCTTTTAGTCTTCAAGATAGTTGGATTAATGAAGAAATTAAAGAACCTTTACGTTATTTAATAAAAGAAGATAAAGAAACTTATAGATTATATTCTAATCTTTCACTATTGAGACCTATTCCAGAACAATTACTAGCAATGAAAGTTTTATCTGCAAGACCCGAACCATCAAAAGACTTTATTGATGCCAACTTATTATGCAAATAATTGAAAGTGTCATCGAAAGAAAAATTACCAAATGTCGCCGAAATGCCCCTCGCTTCAGCCATGGGGATGCAAGGCGACGGTCTTGCAATTATTGTTAATTATGATATAATCTAAGTAGAACAAATGTTTGCGAGGTGCAACTATGAGAACTGTTAAAATCAAACTTATACCTACAACTCAACAAGAGAACCTATTGATTCCAATCAGTAAGACCTACATCAAGACGGTTAATGAAATCGTATCCGATATGGTTGAATCAGAAAAAGTGCTTAAGCTCACATCAAAGAATGTCAAGG
>JAYENG010000246.1:0-36251 GCA_034721975.1 Bacillota bacterium | reverse complement strand
ACTGTTTTTTTAATAAATATTTTTATTGTTCGATAATTTCATTTCCATCTTCATCGACAGCTACTACAGATCCACGAAATCCAGATGGGGAATCCATAAAAGTTTCTCCTTCCATTCCCGGAAATGTAGGTCCATCGATTACAACCTTGTACTCTTTGTCAGCTTCATCAACTAAAATTTGTCCGCTGACGAATGCCTCAGTGAAGAATTCAAAGTCATCGTCTCCTGTATCCGGCTTAGCTTTTGGATCAGGACTTCCTAAAGCATTATTCCCTTGCATAACTTGATCTGCAGATGGCAAATATTTCAAGCCAAACATTACAGATATATCCTCAAAGACATAATAAACAGTCCCCGGTTTAGTCAGAGAAATTGTTATTTCTAAATTATTAGGGTTGCTAGTTGCAATATAATTACAAGTGATAAATTCAAAATCTATTTCTTCTGGTAAATTTAAATCATCAGGCTCCGGTCCCCAATCCGGATCCCACGGAACTCCTGAATCAGGTTGCCATGCTCCTTCTGGTTCTTCTCCCCATTCGGGGTCCCAAGGCATTCCAGCTTCCCATGTATCTGCAGTGTGATATACTTCATCAGAATCGATAATTATTTCTAATTCTTCTTCAGTTAAATCTAAATCATCAGGCTCCGGACCCCACTCCGGATTCCACGGAACTCCTGAATCAGATTGCCATGCTCCTTCAGGTTCTTCTCCCCATTCTGGGTCCCAAGGCATTCCTGCTTCCCATGTATCTGCAGTGTGATATATTTCATCACCATCAACGATTACTTCCATTTCTTCTTCAGGCAAATCTAAATCATCAGGCTCCGTACCCCACTCCGGATTCCACGGAACTCCTGAATCAGCTTGCCATGCTCCTTCAGGTTCTTCTCCCCATTCTGGGTCCCAAGGCATTCCGACTTCCCATGTATCCGCAGTGTGATATATTTCACCAGCGTCAATATTTATATTCGTCTCTTCATTGTTGATTACTACTCTATTAATATTGTTGTTTGAATAAGCATTCTCGACCCGAACATTAATGTGCACATCTTTAGCATTCACTTCAACATTAAAAACACTTCCATCTCCATCAATTACCATTTTCTTGGCATGTTCATCAATAATCATATTTTCAATATGAGTTTTTTCAGATGTAAAAACGTGAGCAGTCCCTTTCACTTCTACTTCTTTAAATGTTCCTATTAAGTTTATATTTGTATTTTCTTCTTTTGGTTCAATAGAAACTCTTGAAAAAGAATCGCCTTCCAATATTACACTCGATTGAACTGTAATCACATCGATCTTCGATTCCTTATCAACTACTATTCTGACCGGCTTTCGCGGCTTATATACAAGAGTATGTTTCGACCTTGTCCTCTTGTATCTTATTGAATTTTCCCCACCACCATAAATGAAAACGGTATTTGAAATATTCAAATCGATAAGTTCAACATCACCTTCACCGATTTCCTCGGCTAAAATAATGTCGCCTGCAACATTCACATTTTGCAAAATCACCCCGTCAGTTTTAACATGGATATTACCTTCAAATTCTTTAATCTCGTCTGCATATCCATAAACCCCAGGTTCATCAATAATGAATTCACCTGATGTCATCTGCATGAATTCCTCTGATAGAGACAAGGCTTCCTCTTTTGCACATCCTGACGCAACTGCAATAATCAATATTAACATCATCAAATATACTACTCTTTTACTCATAAAATCCCCCTTAAATATACTATTTATCTGATTTCAATCCTGCACCGCATAAAGGAATCAAAACCCTTCCTTCTATAGGATTGTTTTTGATATACTCGAAATATCCTGCAAATGTCGCGGCTGTTGTCGGTTCTACATAAAACCCTTTCTTTGCCAGTCTTTGTTGAGCATTGGTAATCTCCTCTTCAGGCGCCGTAATTACAATACCACCCGTCTCTCTAATAGCACTCAATATTTGTTTTCCTCTTAGAGGATTTGCGATAGCAATGCCTTCAGCCTTAGTTCCAGTACTGATAACAGCTTTTATGTCAGTTTCTTCCTTGATAAAAGCTTCATAAATCGGCGCACATCCATCTGCTTGCACAGCTATGAATCTAGGTAATTTATCAATCCAACCCAAATCCAGCATCTCCTTGAATCCATAATAAGCACCAAGTAAAAGAGTACCGTTACCTACAGGTACAACTATTGTTTCAGGAATATTTCCATTCAATTGTTCAAAAATCTCGTAGGCATACGTTTTGGTGCCTTCATAAAAGAAAGGATTATAGACATGGCTAGCATAAAATACTTTCTCTCTTAAAACTGCATTTAGTGCAACTTTGGCAGTATCTTCACGTGTACCGGGAATCATATTGACTTTAGCACCATGGGAAGATATCATTTTAATTTTCTTTGGCGACGTCCCCTCAGGAACATAAATTTCGCATTCAATTCCAGCTCTTGCAGCATAAGCAGCTATTGCATTACCGGCATTACCACTACTGTCTTGAATCACTTTTGTGACTCCCAGTTCTTTAGCTTTAGCTATAAGAACTGCCGCTCCTCTGTCTTTAAAAGAAAGTGTGGGCATCATGTAATCCATTTTTACTAACAAACTTGGATTACTGTTATCATATGGAACAACGGCAGTCATTCCTTCACCCATCGTTATATCTTTCCATAGAGTAAAATCCGAGTCGAACGGCATTGATTTCAAATATCTGAACAAACTCCATTCTTCCTTATTTATTTCATCTTTTGAAAAACTCAAGGTGCTCTTTTCAATATTCAACATTCCACCACAAGTGCATTTAAGCACAAATTCTTGCGGGTCATATTTCTTTCCACAATCATTGCATTGATATTTAATTTCCATACTTATGCCTCCTTTAAATTACTTGATTGCTGCAGTGATATCAATTTAAACCAAATCAAATATCTTTTTCAATAGACTGGTTTATCCATATATCAGTTAATTACTAATATAATTATAAATACTTTTAATAGCTGTTTTTTCCTGTTTAATATACTATAATAAGTAATATAGTCATGGAGGTGGGATAATGAAGTTTTTGAAGGGATTGTTTAAATTTATTCTAAGTTTGGTTATTGTCGCTGTAATTTTAGCAGGCGTTGCATATTTTTTAATCAGTTCTCCTGCAAAAGTTATTGAAACTGAGTGGACTCAAGAAGATTTCCAGTCCTATTTAGACAAAGGCGGTATAGATTTCGATGATTCACATGCATCCGCAGAAGATTTCTTTGCCAATAATTTAGTAACTTATGGTGAAGTTGCTGTAAATGCTACTATTACCAACGAAGAATTAACAGCTATTGCAAATATGTCCATCAATGAAAATTCGGTAATGAAAGATGTGAATATTCGATGTCACGATAATAATGAAATTGAAATGTCCGCAGTGATTGGTGATTTGACTCCATTAATAGCACAATTTCCAATTCTACAGCAATTTGAAATCGGATTGAAACTTATTCAAAACAAACCAATATATATGTATTCCACATTATATTATGATAAATCAACTGGTTTGTTTGATGGTGTAACTGAAGAATTGTATATAGGTAAAGTCAAAATTCCTATCGAAAAAGCCAATGATAATTTAAGACCCGGAGGAACAGCTATAAATAATGCAATTAAACAATTAGAAGGTTTTTCAGTTAATGAATTCGAAGTCAGCAGCGAGGGTTTTAAATTCGATGGAACAATACCTGAAAAAATCGAATCTGCAGGAAATCTTTTAAGATAATTTTTTGTAGTCATTCTTTTTTAACAACGTTTCAGGAATATGTTTTACAAACTCAATCTCTCTAGGGATACTCCATCTAGGGAGATTTTTTTCGCATATATTCATTATTTTTTTAGTCGTTCTCTTTTTGCGTAGTTTGTTTTCCAGCACTATATAAGCTTTCAAATATGGAATGCTGTCTTTTTCCATTTCGACGACGCAAGAATTAACGACATTTTCAATAGAATTTATACAAGATTCCACTTTTAACGGATACACTTCATGACCTAATATTTTGATCATTCTTTTAATCCTGTCGACAAAAAATATATAACCTTCATCATCCATATATCCAATATCACCTGTAAACAGCCACTTGACACCATTTTCACTTTTAATATTATCGCTTTTTTCGCCAAAGTATCCCAACATGACTGTATCGGATTGTACGCATATTTCACCGATTTTATTATTTTCTAATTTTTCACCAGTATGAACATCACAGATCTTTACTTCAACACCCTCATACGGCATACCCACACTTCCAATTTTAAATTTATTTTCCGGCATTAAAGTACATGCTCCAACACACTCCGACAATCCATAACCTTCTCTTAGTTGTACTTTAGATTTTTTTTCGACGAGCACATGATTTACCTTTTGCAATATTGTTTCGCTCAATTTGGATCCACCGCAATATAACCCTTTGAAAAAGCTTAAATCGATTTCCTCATTTTTGAATAAATCCGCCATTTTTGAATACAGCATAGGAATTCCCAACATATAATCAGGTTTCTTTTTAATAATTGTATCTTTAAAGAGTTTTTCTTTAAAATACGGCAATAATATTATAGTTGCACTCTCAAAAAATGTAGTATGTATGCAATTGACAAGGCCGTACCCATGAAACACAGGTAAAATTGCAAGCATTTTATCACTCTTGTCATTTTCAATTCTATATGTACCTGTCTGATAAGCAGATGCATTCATATTCTTGCTCGATAAACAAACACCTTTGATGTTTCCCGTAGTTCCACCAGTAAACAGTATTGTCGCAACATCATTATAATCCGTATGGATCTCCACATCATTTATATCAAGATCGTTATCGTTATAATAGACTACATTATCATCAAATTTTATTTTAGAGTTGTAATATTTTTCTTTGATTCCATAGATTGCTTTATATTTTCTTGGTAAATTCTCACTTGCTTTTACAATTATGTATTTTGATATAATATTGTTTTCTCTAAACTGTTTTAATTTTTCATACATGCTATCTAACAAAAATATCGCCTTTGGTTGCATTTTTAACAACATATCCTTGTTTTCATTGACCGGCATATTGGGGTGAATAAAATTAGAAATACCGCCGATTTTATTTATTGCATAGTACAATACTAAAGCTCTTGGGATATTAGGTAAATACAGCGATACGATATCGCCTTTATTAATTCCCATATCATTTAAATACCTGGCACATCTATCGATGTCTTCTAAAAATTCGATATATGTTCTTGTATAATCTAAAAAATCATATGCAATACCTTCTTTGTTATTTAAGGCATTCTCTCTAATTACTTCATAAATTGTCTTTTCTATATTCATAATTACTCCAACAAACTTGGGTTTTCCATGTATTTTTTAAAACCATCCAAAGCCTTTGCCATATAAATACCATCAACGATTCTTTCATCGATTGTGAAGTTGATATTAACGACATCCGTAATATTAGCATTCCCTTTGTCATCAATAATATAATCCTTTTGAATCTTTCCAAGAGCTGCAAATAGTGATGTCGTTCCCCATTCATACATATGATGAAACGGTGCATCGATTCCTATACTTCCGACATTTGTAACATACACACTGACAAACAGAGGGTTATCGTCTATAAAATTTTTGGACAGCAAACCGAAATGATCCATTTTTCTAATGATAAAAAAGATAAACGAAGTTATAAATTTTGGTAATTTAGTTAGAATATCGATTGTTTTATCAACATTGAATGAATCACCCTTTTTAACAATATCAACTTTTCCTTGCACTTTTCTTTTCACATCAAATATATTGTCATTTTCATCAAAATATACTTTGACACTTATTTCATCCGATTTTTCATCCAAGTTACTTTTCGCCATGAACCCTATGACAAGTTCATTCCTTTGGTATACTCTTTTTCCAACTACGAATCTGTTGAATGCCGGTTTTTCAACACCTAGTTTCAATAACGCGGCAATAAATATATGAAATATTTTCATGTCGTTTTCTTCAGAATATTTCATTGTTTCAGTTAAGTCGATTTTTTGACTAAAATATATAGAAGCATCCATTCTTTTTCTCATTATAAACGGAAAAAATTTAATGTAAGTCGGTAGATCAGTAACAATTTTCCCATCCGCTCTATTATAAATCCCCATGAAATTCCCCCTAATTTTTCAAATACACTATATAATATTTAATTCCTTGATGCTATTTAGAAAGTCGACCAAATCTAACCGTATAGTAAAATCTACATCTTAATGAGCGAACTCTACGATTCCTTCTCAATTGATTAAAAATGTTACAGGTATAGGCAATTCATGCTTAATATTTCCTTGATTTTTCTTAATATCGTTCATTGAATAGTCATTTACTTCATTGCCATTCAAGAAATGAAAGCTTATTATATTTTATGATATCATGTATGTAAAACAAATTTAAAAGAAAATGGTGTTTTAGATGAAAAACTTTAATGAAGTATGGAAAATTTTCAAAGATTCGTTCCCTGAAGATGAACGCAGAAGATTTGAAGAGCAAAAAACACTGTTGAATAATGCCTTATACAACTTTAATTCTATATATGATGACAATTTACTAGTCGGCTTTGTCGCTTTTTGGTCACTTAATGATTTCATCTTTATTGAACATTTGGCAATCGACAAAAATTTACGCGGAAAAGGTTATGGCGGAAAGATTGTAAAAGATATTATTTCAAAATACAATAAAACTATTATTTTAGAAGTGGAAAAACCTATAACAAATGATGCTGTTCGAAGAATTTCTTTTTATGAAAATCTAGGATTTCATCTAAATAAACATGAATATCTGCAACCAGCCTTATCTGAGGATAAAAACCCGGTTCCATTGTCTTTAATGTCGTATCCAAAAAACATCGATAAAAAAGATTTTGTTAAAATAAAAAAAACAATATATAAGACCGTCTATAATTTATAGACCTCCACCTCTACAACTTTACCGTTATATTTTATCCATATAAATTTAATTCAATATATAAATTTGATTATTTGGACTAACAATTCCTATTTTAATCAACGCAATCATCTTCTAAGTGAATTACACTTCAATAAGTTTATATTCCCAAGAATTTTAGAAATGCAGTTAGAAAAATTGAACAGCAAAAAACTGACCTCTAACTTTAAAAATCAGCATTATATCTAAATATAATGTTATAGTCAGTTTTTACCGTTATTTATGATATGGTTCACCGCAGCTTTGTAAAATCAAACAATCTTGATATAAGTATACAGTTTTATTGTCAAAAATATAATTTGTACTGAATTTCACAGTCAGTTAACTAACCGTATCATCACAAAAGCGAAACTGGAACAGCCCAAATATCTTTTTGTAGAGGCACCAGATCATTAACCATACAGATAATATTTCCTGTTCCCCGTTTCATTCCCGTTTTATCCAAGACTTCAAAATGTCTACCGGCATTTTTCTTAGGATTGCTGGTCTTCTTTATCTCAATCGGATATAGCACTCCATTATCCTCTATAATTAAATCAATCTCCTTTTGATCGGAGTCTCTATAATAATAGATAGGAGGTCTTCTTCCTGCGTTCAAATAACTTTTTACAATCTCAGAAACCACCAACGTTTCAAAGAAAGCCCCTGACATTGCAGCCACTTCCAATGATTCGCTTGATGTCCATCTTGTAAGATAAGCACAGAGACCAGTATCCATAAAATACATATTTGGTGCTTTAATAATCCTTTTTAGATAATTATTATAGTAAGGTTCTACGAGCACAATGATTCCTGATGATGTTAATATTGAAAGCCATTTCTTCGCAGTAGGTGAAGTGATTCCTACATCTTTTGCAATATCAGAATAATTAAGCATTTGACTTGTTCTAGCGGCACACGCTGTCAGAAACTTATGAAATTGCATTTCATCAGCTACTTGCGCAAGGTCTCTAACATCTCTACGAATATATGTGTCAACATAAGAAGCATAATATCGTTCAATGTTCTGATCTAATTCATATACCGCTGGCATAGAGCCTTTAAAAATCCTTTCATAAATTTCTTTAAGATTCAAAGCAACAGAATAATTTAACCGATTCATTAGTCTTGTTTCATCTGTTGTATATGGCTCAGTAGTTAAATCATTTATTTCTGCAGTAGAGAGCCCTTGCATAGGAATAATTCCTACTCTACCTGCTAAGCTCTCGCTAACGCCCCTCATCATATGAAACATTTGGGACCCTGTCAGCCAGAACAGACCATTTGTCTTATGAGTATCAACATGAATTTTTATGTAGGTTAATAATTCTGGGGCATATTGAATTTCATCAATCAGAACCGGTGGAGAATATCTTTGTAAAAATAATGCAGGTTCTTCCACTGCCAATTGTCTCGCAACAGGGTCATCTAAACTAATATATTTCCTATTCTTTTCAGCTAGCTTTTGCAACAATGTTGTTTTACCTACTTGTCTGGGACCCGTAACCAAAACTACTGGGAAAGCTTGCGATGTTTCAATTATTACTTTTCCAATCGCTCTTTCTATGAACATATCGTCCTCACCATCTCGTATAATTTTAAATCTCTCTTTAGATTACACGGAAAACCTCTTATTTACAATAAAATACGGTTAATTTAAAGTTTGGTTTTAAATTAACCGTATTTTGCATATTAAAACTAACTATTTGATTTAATATACACAGTATTCGATGCTTTTCCATCCTTAATTAGTATATCCATATCAATCAGCTGTTTCAGTATCCTTCCAGCCATCGTTTGCGAAATTCTCAATAATTCTTCAATATCTTTTCTTGTAATTTTGCCGTTTCGGTTCAGTGAACAGAGGACATACAAATTTTAAAGATTACAATTTCATAATAAATTAACCACGCCAGAAATTACACTACTAAATGGATTCGAACTATCAATTATTACCTCTCCTTCTAAAGGTATAATACTATGATTGCTATAATGATTTATAGCTTATTCAACCGATTTAAAAAACTGATTTGGATTAGAATTTATATTATTACTCTATCTTCAATCCTTTTATTCCATACTTCTTGATTTTTACAACCACACAAAACAAATTTTGTTCTAACCCCACCAAAACAAATTTTGTTCTAACCCCACCAAAATTGAATTTATATAGAAACATCTTGAAGGATGGAGTATGTAATAATCCTATATCAACTATCACATCGCTATTTGCATAAATATGCTTCTGAATAGTGGAAACCATAATATCATATGATATGTTATTAGCTAATTCTCTATTAATTTTATTGTTGAGTAATATGTCAAACATATCATCTTTTCTTATAACAGGCATGCCTTTCAATCAGCTTAATTTGTCAGCAATCATTTATTTTCCAGTAGCAGCTTACCCTCTTAAAAATATTATCATTTCTTCACCTCAAAATATATTTTCTACTTGTGATACTACTCACCGTTAATGACTAAAATGATAATCTTCTTTGTTCACTTTTTTAATACATTTAACTAGTTTTTATCAATAAACTTCTCTCTTTTCATTTATGTAAGGTTCACTGTAGCTTAACAAAATCAAATAAACGATTCTTTGATTTGTATTTTACAATCAGATTTGACGACATAATCTGTTTTTAGCCAAGTTAAACATAAAGCTTTAGCAAAGCATACACTTTAAGCTAAAGCTACTAGTCCAATCATTGAAAATAAGTCTCAAATATTTGCTAGTTCACTCTAATCAAATAAATGCAGCTTTTCCTCTTGTTCAGCAAGCTTTATGAGATCTTCCGTAAACCCACTTTTGGAAAACAGGTAATAATGTGCATCTGTATATTTAAACAACATATTTGATTTTTCCTTTAATTTAGCGAAAACTTTTACATCGCATTTTTGATTTCGCCATTTACATTCGCCAAATACAAATTCATCTCGATCATTAAAACCGACTATATCAATTTCTTCTTGTTTATTCCACCATCTTCCTAAATGTTTTATACGGTAAGGTTTTTTTGTAGTCGAAACATGCCTTCTCAATTGTGTTATGCATAAGTTTTCATATGTAGAACTACAGTACTCATTTAATTTTGGTTCAATTTCATTTGCATATACATCTTCCAACAATCCTTCTTCAATTTCAGACAAATTCGGAAATATGAACCGAAAATAAAACTCAAAATAATTATTCGCCAAACGATAAATTCCTGAATGTAAATTAACTCTAGCCTTTGTTTTTTCTGTTATCGGGTACTCTTTTTTTATAATATTAAGTTCAATTAAATTTTTTAGGTACACGGACAGTTTATTTGTTTCAATTTGTGTTTTCATATGAATTTCATTTAACTTTGTACTGCCAAATGCTATTTTTTCAATAATAGTATAATATACTTGAGGTTCACGCAATTCTTGCCTGATTAAAAAGTCCACCTCGTTATATAGAATTTTTCCTTTATTCAAAATATTCTCCAATATGTTTTTTTTAATATCCCAATCAGGATTAAATTGAAGATAATAGTGAGGTACACCTCCAAGAATACTGTATGCAGTAATCAATTCTGTTTGTTTATAATTCGGTAAAAAATCTTTTGTTTCAGAAAGCGAAAGTTCATTTAATTTATAGATTCCTGTCATACGACCAAAAAGAGGATTTTTTTCACTTAATATCTCTTTCTCCATAAAGCTCATACTTGAACCACAAACTATCAACTTAACCTTTGTCCCACTTAATTCATGATCCCAAGCATGTTGTAGAATCGACGGTATCGCTTTATTCCCTTTAACCATGTATGGGAATTCGTCAAATATGATAACAATTTTTTTATCCATTGATATCTCTGCAATGTAATCAAAAACATACTCCCAACTTTCAAATCGCTTTCCTTTACCTAGTATTTTTTCTGAAAGAGATGGTAATTGTTCATAATCAGTACATTCCTTAGCACTATAGAAAATATGTTCCTTCTCTTTTGAAAAAGTTTTTAAAAGTTCTGTTTTTC
This sequence comes from Bacillota bacterium, assembly GCA_034721975.1. Lineage (GTDB taxonomy): Bacteria > Bacillota > Clostridia > Peptostreptococcales > Acidaminobacteraceae > DAOURC01. The sequence continues at coordinate 25,281 of JAYENG010000246.1, read as the reverse complement.
CAATTCTTCTTCTTCCGTATACCGCAATGAATTCCGCTTTAGATGTATTGCTAATATCGGCTAGATATTTAAGTTCTTGTTTTCTTCCAAAAAACATATAATCACCTCGTCAAATCGTAATTTGTCAAATCATGTTTTGATTATATCATTATTTAAGTCTTTTTACAAGAAAACTGACTTCAAGATTCGAAATCAGCCTTATAGCTAAATATAATGTTATAGTCATTTTTCACATTTACTTAAGGTCTGGTTCACCGTAACATTGTAAAACCATACAGTTGTGATATCAACATAAATATCAATTCATATTGATCAACTCGGACTATAGATTTGTTATTTATGATACGGTTCCCCTTTAATAATCCTAAACGCCCTATAAATTTGTTCAATAAGAATTACTTTCATGAGTTGATGCGGGAATGTCATTTCAGAAAAAGATATTTGAGCATTTGATCGTTTTACTACATCATCCGAAAGTCCTAAAGAACCACCTATTATGTATACAACATCACTATTACCATATATCGATAGATTTTCTATTTCATTTGAAAATTCTTCCGAAGTTCTCTGCTTTCCCTTCAAATCCAATGCAACAACATACTGCCGGTCTTTAATCTTCTCAAGTATTCTACTTCCTTCTCTATCTTTGATTATCAATTCATCTTTACCACTTAGGTTGTCAGGTGCTTTTTCATCGTTTACTTCAATAAATTTCAATTTGCAATATTTAGACAATCTTTTACTGTATTCATCAATGGCATCTCTTAGATATTTTTCTTTTATTTTGCCAACTGAAATCAGTGTTATTTTCAACTCGTCACCTTCTTGATTATATATTTTCACAATGAAACGACCTTCTAAAAGAAGGCCGTATTACTTACTAATCGTTCTTAACAATGTTTACCATATGCGGATACGGTATTTCAATATTGTTTTCATCAAAAGCTTCTTTAACTTCTTCAATAATATCAAAATACAGATTCCAATAATCTACTGAATTAACCCAAACTCTCACTTTGAAATCTAAAGAACTTTCACCATGATTTGCTAAAAGAATTTGAGCCGCAGGGTCAGGTAAAATCATATCCGAATGTTTTGCCAACACTTCATTTATCACTTCTTTGACATGACTTATTTTCGAATCATAACCAACTCCAAATTCATAATCAATACGTCTAGTGGCATTCTTGCTATAATTCACTATACTACTGTTGGACAAAGTTCCATTTGGTACAAATACAGCTTTATTATCTATAGTATTTAAGTAAGTATAGAATACTGTAATGCCCGTTACCGTTCCCGAAACTCCTGCCCCTTCAATATAGTCGCCAATATTAAATGGTCTTAAAATCAGCAAAATCATTCCGCCTGCAAAATTGGACAAGCTTCCTTGAAAAGACAGACCGATCGCTAAACCAAAAGAGGCAATCAAAGCTGCAAATGCTGTCATCGGAACACCTATTACTCCAATTATCGATACAACCAACAATACCTGTAATACTATCTTAAAAATTGACATTAAAAATATTTCTACCGCCCTATCAATCTCAGTTTTATCGAAAATCTTGTCAATTAATTTCATCAATATTTTAATGACATTCAGACCTATAACCAAAATTATCAGAGCGTATAGGATTTTCATTCCCCAGTCCACTAATGCTACTTGCATTGTTTCAATCATATTATATCTCCTCTCATTTTTTGTGTTTTATAAATATTGTTATTTTTAACAAAAAAAATATTATATTCAGAAACAAAAACAATTTGATTGTTAATCACCTTTATATTATTTATTGCTTCTACCATTTCCACTAATTGATTATATTTCAATCTTGGTATAGAAGACATTATTTTTCTATCTTCAACCGCTTTCTTTAAAAGCTTTATCTGAATTTCTCTATAATCTTTCGGGATGGTAGTTCCTTTATATTTGTTGCATCTTTTGCAAGATAAGACCAAGTTGAAATAATCATCTACACCATCCTTGCTTTTCGGTTGATAGTGATCGATATTCACCTGATTAATTTCTAATTTTTTACCACAGTGAAAACATTTTCCTTCATCTCTTATATAAATATATTTTTTTATCTTTTTATCCATATTAAACAATCCTATAAAATTTTCCTGTCTTGTCCCTATACGATAAATCTAAGTTGATATCGCTTTCGGTATCGACTCCGTGGTCTTCTAGATATTTTTTCACCGTCAATTGCGCAAGTTCAGGTATGTTGTTTTCTTTGCTCAAATGGGCCAAAACCACATTTTTCAATATACCCTTTTTAAACACCCTTAAAACAGTTTCAGCGGCGTCGTCATTTGACAGATGACCGACATCGCTAAGTATTCTTCTCTTTAAATAATAAGGATACGCCCCAAACATAACCATATTTACATCATGGTTGGCTTCTATTACCAAAAAGTTTGAATCATCTAAAACACTGATGATTTCATCAGTTATAACTCCGATATCTGTCACTATGCTTAGTTTTTTATCTTCACAAGCAAAGCTATATCCTGTAGGATGAGCTGCATCATGTGAAATATCAAAATTTACAATTTTAATATCACCGATAATCATATTGATGTTTTTATCAGTAATTATTATTTTGTACAAATCTTCTTCCCTTATTTTTCCCTTTGCTTTCTCATAAGTACATTCATTCATATATACTGGGATCTCATGCTTTTTTAGAAATGTTTTTAGTCCCTTGACATGATCCGAGTGCTCATGAGTTATAAAAACGCTCTCGATAGATTCAATGTTTTCCCCTATTTCTTCTAAAGCTTTTTTTACATATCTATGACTCATTCCGAAATCAAGTAATATTTTCGCTTTATCTGAAGAAACAAAATGACAATTGCCAGAACTGCCACTTGCTATTGAACAATAATTTAAAGCCATGACATTACCTCAATCCATTAAAATATATGTTTCTATTATCTTTTGTTACAGCGCGCCAAAACGGAAAAGTCTCACTCATTACAATATTGTCGATAACCAGATTTTCTTTTTCTTCCACATTATAGACAATTTGAAAATCAACTATCTCGACCATATCTTCCGTATCTTCGAACTCATTTAGCAAAGATAAAATAGATTTTTCGATAGGATATACATCTCCATTAAAAATCTCGCCATTATCAACTATGTTTAACCATTGGTATTCAAAAAGAACATACATTTCAGGTAAATATTCTATTTTTAGAAAGCCATCGTCAAATACATCATCATTGTAACGCTGATTGTAAAGAATGAATGTTTTTCCGTTAGCTTCATAATTATAAATCAATTTTGAATTTGTATCATCAACTTCTACAATATTTTTCACTTTTTCAATGATCTCATCAAGGTCTTCCCCTACAAAATCCGATAAATTATAATAAATGTTCAACACGTCATTTCTATCAGATAATACAAACCCGTTGCTTTCAAGACCACTCAAAGTCACTAAATTATATTTATTTTTTTTTACAGAATATATTGGCATTTGAGTATAATCCACCTGTTCAATTGCAGAAATATCGATTTTCCTCTCAAGAAGCAACTCTTTAACAGCAAAAAAATCTACACGATTGTGCTGTTGAATATCTTCTTTAAAATAAATGTTGTAAATCAAAAAAATATTCATTATCAACAAAGCCGCAATCAAAATATTCTTAGTTTTCTTCCAATCCATCAACAATCTCCTTAGTTATCTTTAATAATATACCTTCATAGATATCAAAATGATACACACTTGATCCTATCTTTACTCTCCAGCATGGAATCACATTAGTAGATTTAGAGGTCGTATCAATAAAATACTCAAAATCAAAATCCTCAATAGCATTTACAATTTGCAATATATATAACCTCGTATCAGTAATATTTTTAATATTATTGTCTTCTTTATAATTTTCACTGATAACATCAAAATTTTTATCGAAAATACCGCTAAAGCTATCCGCTTTATCCCAAAACATCTCAACATCAAATACTTCAAAATCAGTTCTTCTATTACTATAATAATAATTCACAACATTTTTATTGACATGAATTTCAACTGCTACCCCATTAGTTTTACCATTATAATAAACTGTCTGATTTTCAATCAAAGAATTAAAATAAAAATAACTCGTTTCATCAATTTTCTCATAATCAGTTAGATACAAATCATTATCAATTTTCTCAAAGTATTTCAAAAATCCCCAAGCAACCTTTAAATTATCGGAAAAAGTATCTTCTTCAGAAACATATTTTTCGTTTTCTAAATTGTTAATATATTCAATCGACCCGTCAGTTCGAAAACTTAAAATTTTCTTTCCATAATTACTCATGAATATCTCAGTTCCATCATAATCAGTCATCTTTTTGATAAAACTTAAATTATCACCAAATATTTTCTGCACAAACGATTCAACCAATTCTTCACTGTAAAAATTGACTAGATATTCTGATTTATAAAAAGGAACTCCTATTATATCTGAAACCGGTATTATAGTAAAATTCTTCTCTGCATCAATATCATTCTCTTCTAGAACCTTATAAATAGAAAACCGTTTTTCTATAGTCTTGTACTCCACATACTTGCTTTTTTCAATATTTGAAACCATTCCTTCCAATGTACCATTTAAAATTGCAGTCAATTTATAATATGAATTCTTCGTCTTTATCAATATAAAATCTCTACTCAATAAAGGAATGACAATTTCATTTATAATAATATCCTCTTCAAGATCCCCTGCAAAATATTCATTGACAGATAACCCGTTAGCAAAAACAACTTGGATAGATCTCTCTTGTTTCACCGTGTTCCATAGCGTTTTGTCCACCAAAACAGCTGCCCTCTCAGAAAAATTCTCTAAAACGACAGTATATATTTCCTTCCAAATATTATCTGAATTGAAAAAAAACGCTGTATGTGAATCACCCCCAAAGTTTATATATAAACCTTGGGGGTGTATTATTTCACTCAATTCAATATTTGTGGAAGGCACCTCTATAACTTTAGATGCTGTCAAGTCAATTCTACTAGCACTCTCTAGCATATATGTTCTTGTTAACCCAAGACTTGATATCACTAAAACTACCAATAAAATAGATTTAAAACTTTCCCATTTCATACAATCAACCTTTATTCAATATAATCAATCATTTTCATCAATCGAAATGGAATACTATTGATTATTTCCATCATTACAATTTCCTTAGATTTAACACTAAATGCAACTGCTTCTATTTGGTGTCCATCTAAGTCTTCAAAAATCAATTTGTAATCTCCATTTCCAACATCAGATATCGTACGCTCATAATACGGTAAAATACCTTCCTGCTCTAAAGATTCTGGTCCTAAAATATCCCTATAAAACAATGATTCATATTCATTTCTATAATTAATTAATTGTGTATTTACATTTTCTATTTCTCTTTGTAATATCTCTAGTTCATTTTCATCAACGTTCTCAATCAATGTATCCATTTGTTTGTACCGATTTTTAAGAAAAGATATTTTTTCTTCTAAAGCAAAATATATCCTTGCCACATTTGCTCCATAAATCTGACTCTTCTCTTCATTAGTTAAATCAATATTAAGAAACACTTTATCAAGAACCTCAAGATTAACTTCATATTTTTCAATTTTGACAAGTTTCACCAAATACTCCACTGGTTCATTTATGCGAATAGAAATATATAAATTATTAACAACCATCACATCGCCTTCAGAACCAATAGTCGGACTTACAATTTCAATCTTTTGATTAAAATCGGAATCTGCAAAACTCGGTATATTCATAAACAATAACAAAGCGATTAGAAAGGCAGATTTCTTAATCATGCCCATCCCTCCTAATTATAAGTTATGTTCATTATAGCTTATGAATATTACAAAGAGATTACAATCAATTTAAATGAATTTTACACTTCAATCATTTTTATAGGTATTTCTATAATTACTTCAGTTCCATCTCCAACCACACTTCTAAAATCAATCTTACCATCATGTGCAACAATAATTTCTCTTGCTATTGCAAGGCCAAGTCCGGTTCCCCCAAGATCTCTAGATCTGGCCTTATCAACTCTGTAAAATCTTTCAAATATTCTATCTAAATCCTTCTTTGGTATTCCTATCCCTTGGTCCTTTATACTAATCCTTACATTATCATGAAACTGTTTACATTTTACATTTATAATTGTATTTTCTTTAGAATACTTGACCGCATTTGATATTACATTCAATATTACTTGTTCCATTCTATCATAATCGAAATACCCGACAATTTCATCTTTACTACAATTTAAATCTATTTTCTGCCCTTTTTTATTAGCTGTAACTTTCATCTTCTCTACAGTTCGCTTAAGAAGCACGGAATAATCATTGTATTCAAAATCAAATTTTATTTTTTTTGAATCAAAATTACTGAGTTGCAACAAATCTCTTACAAGACGTGTCATGCGATCAGACTCATTATTTATTACTGTAAGAAAATGTCTTACAGTCTCTTGATCTTCAACAACGTCATCTAAAATAGTTTCAACATAACTTTTAATTGTAGTTAATGGTGTCTTTAATTCATGGCTTACGTTCGCAACAAACTCTCTTCTCATTTTTTTTAATTTTTCTTCTTCTGTGATATCCTGAATAATTAGAATGATCCCAAGTTTATTTTTGCTTTGATCATGGTAAGGTGCATATTTAATACTATAGATAGATTTTCTTCCATAAACAGTCTCTTTCCCTATCCATTGATTGGTTTCTCTAATAGAATCCAATGTCACTTTAATATCATATTTATCAACAAATTGATTATAATCAAGGTTCTTCATTCGACTCTCATCAAGGTTTAAAATATCCATAGCTCTTTGATTGATGTGAATAATTTTCCCATTCAAATCAATTGCAATCAACCCATCTGCCATCTGGTTGATAATAGCCTCCATTTTACTTTTCTCCTGATGAATTTCACTAATGCTTTCTCTCAATTTCGTAGTCAAAATATTAAACATCTCAGCTAATTTGCCAATTTCATCTTCAGATTTAACTTCGACATACTGATTAAAATCCCCATTCGCCATCTTAGCTGCTTTATAAGTCAAATCATTTATAGGCTCTGTAATACTCTTGGCAATGATAAATCCTAAAAGTATAGTTATGATCGAAGCCAATGCAGTTGCTCTTACAATGATGATTTTATTTTGATCCAAGGCTCTATATATGTCTGTCATATCATAGCGAATATATATATATCCAATTTTTTCGGATTCGTTTTCATTGAAAACAGGATAAATTTTATCATATGTCAAATTCACTCTATCAATATTCTCTGCTTCAAGAGAATCATTTGCCATGCCGTGTACTAATAAATCATAATCAAGTATACTAAGTGGATCTATATAAAAATCTGCGATAGTAGATGAAATTGTACGACTATCTTTAGATAAAATAAAAATCTCTTCATTAAATCCTATACTTTTATACCCCTGCAATAATTCTGAAATATTGTTTTTTTCGCTTTCAAAATCATCAAACTGTGATAACCTTTGATTAATAGTAGTATATAAATCATCAAGTCTACTCGATACATTTTTTTCATAATAATTTTCATAAGAATTTATAATGAATACCCCTGCTATAATCATTGCAATAAATACCAGCATAAAATATATGAATACAAATCTCCAACGGATTGTTTTAAACATGTTTAAATCCTCCTAAAATAATACCCCACTCCTCTTTTTGTCATAATTAATCTTGGATCACTCGAATCGTCTTCAATTTTCTCTCTCATTCTACGAATCGTCACATCAACAGTTCTGATGTCACCAAAATATTCATAACCCCAAACATCTTTTAAAAGCTGTTCTCTTGTAAAGACCTGTGTATCTTTAGAAGCCAAAAATGTCAATAACTCAAACTCTCTTTTTGTCAATTCAATTATTTCGTCATTTTTTCGAACTTCATAACGAGCCAAGTCAATAACCAAATTGTCCGATTTAATTATTTTTTTATCAACAATAGATTCTTCAACAACAGTATCAAACTCTACTCTTCGCATATTCGCTTTAACTCGTGCAATAAGTTCTCGCATGCCAAACGGTTTTGTAATATAATCATCTGCACCCAATTCTAATCCTAATACTTTATCTACTTCTTCTTCTTTAGCTGTCAACATTATAATCGGAACATTAGACTTATCACGTACTTTTCTACAAACTTGAAATCCGTCTACATACGGAAGCATAACATCAAGCAATATCAGATCGGGATCTGTATCCTCGAAAATCTCTAAAGCTACCCTACCGTCATAAGCAGTAACAATCTCATACCCCTCTTTCAAGAGATTTATTTTTATAATATCTGATATGGTTTTTTCATCTTCAACAATTAAAACTTTTTTCATTCAAACCACTCCTATTGTAGATTATATCAAACTTTAAAAAGAAATACACGAGCAATTTGCTCGTGTATCCGCTAAAAAACAAAACTTAAATATTTTTTCGGATCAATAGGAGTACCCAGTTTCCTAACCTCAAAATGTAGATGAGGTCCGGTGCTAGTTCCTGTATTTCCACTTAGTCCAATTTTTTCACCTTTAAATACCTTGTCTCCAACATTGACGTAGTACTTGCTAAGATGTGCATAAATAGTTTCAATGTTTTCACCATGGTCGATTTTAATCATCATTCCATATCCACCATTATAACCAACATAAACTACCTTTCCGCCATCAGCTGCGTAAATCGGCGATCCTTTATACATTGCAATATCAATTCCAGTATGTCGTCTATAGTCCCTATATATTGGATGATATCTCATTCCGAAAGGAGAACTGACACGTCCCCTGCTTGTATCAAATGGATAATCAAATGTACCTGTTCCAATTCTTGGAGGAGGATTTTTAGTCCCTTTATAAACTACCTTTGTTCTAGAACTTCTAAGAACATTTTCAGATAATACTTCCCTATTTACTTCAACTCCATTTTCTTTGTAAACGTTTGCGACAATTTCAAGCTCACCATAAGCTCCACTTATTTTTGTTCTGTAATCACCTTTATAATAAGATGATGAATCTTCATAAATCACATCATATTTAATATTCTCTGAATATGTAGATTCTTCAATAGTCACAACCGATATTAATGGTTTTGGTACAATGAGACTAATTTCTTGACCTATTTGAATTCTTTCAGGAACAACATTTGGATTAGCGGAAATCAAATCATCTACTGAAATATCATATTTTTTAGCAATAACCCAGAAGTTTTCTCCTTTTTCAACTTTATGAATCTTTCTTTCATCGGTACCTCTGACTATGTAATCAAAAGCTTCCTCTTCAGTGAATATCAAACCTTTATCAACAACTCTTACTGCATCTTTTGAAATAAAAACATGTTCTTTAAATTTCACTTCGACAATCCCTGTATCATCATCTAAATAAATCGTTTTCAATCTAGATAATATGTTTTGTGCTTCTTCTTTTGTATCAAGATAACCGATAGGCTCTTCATTTACAAAAATCCCGTACTTTTGAATATTTACTGTCATATATTTGTCAACATTATTAACTAAATATTCAATACCTACATCATCTGCATATACCGAACCTAAACCCATAATCATTATCATAATGAGTAAAGAAATAACGATTTTTAAAATTTTATTCTTCATATATATATATCTCCTCATATTAACTCAAGATAAGTATACCATAAAATTTCATTTCTAAAATTACAAATATATTAAATTTTATAATAACCATAGATAATATGTTATAATATTTCTACAAAGATTAGGTGATATATTATGAGTTTCAAAATAAAAACTCCAGATTTTGATTTAGGAACAATAGAAATCGAAAATATTTTCATTAACGATTTTATGCCGTCTGCAGATGGAATCTATGTAAAAGTATATTTAATGGCTTTAAAACTTGCAAAAGATTATAATGGCGATAAAAAATACGGAAACAAATCCTTATCTGCAATTTTGAACATTCCACTTACCGATGTAATCAATGCTTGGAAATACTGGGAGTCAAAGTCCGTTATCAATATCATAAATAGAATTAACGACTCTAATTTTGATATTGAATTTGTAGTGCTCAGACAACTTTTCATCGACAAAAATTATTATAGCCCTCAAAAAAGCCAAGATCTAATAGTAAAGTCCATAAAAGAAAATCGATATTCGACTCTTTTTGAGCGTATCAATCAAAATCTAGGCAACGAACTGCAAGCCAACGAAAGAATGAGCCTTATGGAATTCTTGGACAAGAACGATACAAACGACGATCTCGTCATCGAAGCTTTCAATTCACTCAGAAGAGGCGCATATACTAGTAGAATTAGTACAGCTAAGAAAAGACTATTTAATTGGAAAGATTTAAATATCAAGACCATAGATGACCTGCTTAATTATAAAAGCAAAACTAGCGAGACTTACGTTAACTATAAGAAGATTCTAGAAGCCTTAGGACATCCATGGGACAATCCATCATCTGGAGACAAAGAGGTTATAGATAAATGGATAAATGAATATAATTTTGATATTACTTCTATTCTTAAAAAAATCAAAGAAATAACCAAGAAGACAAGAAATCCAAACATGAATTATCTTGATGCTGTTTTCACCTCGATTTATAAAGGTGAAGAGCATATAAAAAAAGTAAAACCCGAAGCTAAAAGCAATAAGAAAAAAAACACTTTCCACAACTTCAGTACTGATGATGAAAACAACCTTACGGAAGAAGAACTAGAAAAAATACTCGTAAGGAATATTAAACCCAGGTGATAATATGATTCCAAAAGAATTGATAAGTACAATCCTACTTGAATACGAAAAAACTAGAGAGGACAACGAGAGAATATATAACGAAAAAATGAATGCACTCTATTCGACAATTCCTCGATTAAAAGAGATAAAAAAAGCCTTGGAAACATTAGGTGTACAACTTGCTTCAAAAGTTCTTAAAAGTCCAGATAACACACAAAAAATTATTGATGATTTCGAAATGAAATCGCAAAAATTACTAAAAGAACGCGCTTATATTATGACCGAAAACAATATTCCACTTGAATATTTAAAACCACAATACAACTGTATTCATTGTAAAGATACAGGTTATTTAAAAAACAACAAAAAATGTTCGTGTTTCAACCAAAAATTAGTTAATCACTTGTACAATATGTCTAACATCAAAGAAGCTATTGAAAAAGAAAATTTCAATACATTCAATATTGAGGTTTTTTCTGATTCATCTGTTGGAGAGAAATCATCTCAAAGAGCTAATATAACACAAATTCTTGCTTCAATAGAAGCTTATACTTACAGTTTTTATCCTTATAAAAGTAGAAATTTGCTTTTCTACGGTCCTACTGGGCAAGGAAAAACTTTCTTGTGTAATTCTATTGCAAAATATCTAATGAATAAAGGACATTTGGTTATTTACCAAACAGCCTTTAAGCTTATAGATATAATTGAGAAATACAGATTTTCTGCAAAAACAGAAATCTCACAAAATAAATATAATTTATTATTTGATGCCGATCTTCTCATTATCGATGATTTAGGAACTGAATTCAATAATTCTTTTACCAATACAGAAATCTTCAATATCATAAACGGTCGATTACTCTCAAAAAGACCGACTATCATATCAACAAATCTCACTTTAGGTGAAATAGAAAAAGTTTATAGCAAAAGAGTCTCTTCACGGATTTATGGAAATTTTGATATTTATAAATTTTATGGCCCAGATGTTAGATGGAACACATATTAAAAGTGCTGCAGTTGATTTGCAGCACTTTTCTTTGTATTTAAAATATTTCACCCATCATTATTGTCTGACTTCTCTTAGGACCAACCGAAATAATTTTAACAGGTACATTTATTATTTCTTCAATTTTCTTTACATATTTTTGTGCATTTATTGGTAGCTCTTCAAAAGATTTCGCCAGTGTAATATCTTCATGCCAGCCTTCAATAATTTCATAGATAGGTTCACACTCCGATAAAACATCCAAACTAGATGGGAATTCAGTTATAATTTCATTTTTGTACTTATAAGAAGTACATATTTTAACTTCATCAAACCCGCTTAAAACATCTAACAACATCAAAGAAACCGAAGTCATGCCGTTAACTCTTGCAGAATATCTTACAGCAACTGCATCAAACCATCCACATCGTCTAGCTCTACCAGTTGTAGTTCCATATTCATGACCCTTTTCTCTAATCGAATTGCCAATTTCATCAAAGAGTTCCGTTACAAACGGACCTTTTCCAACTCTTGTCGTATAAGCTTTGGCTATTCCAAGAATTTCTTTAATCATATTCGGTCCGATGCCTGACCCAATAGCAAACCCCCCTGCAATAGGATGAGAACTTGTAACATATGGATACGTTCCATAGTCAACATCTAAAAGTGTTCCTTGCGCACCTTCGAGTAAAACTTTTTTCCCGGATTGAACCGCTTCATAGACCATAACACCAGTGTCCTTAACATAAGGTTTGATTCTTTCAGCATATTCTTTATAATCCTTGATAATTGCATCGGCATCTAATGGATCTCCACCGTAAATCTTTTCTATCAGGATATTTTTAAAAGTAATTCTTTCTTTTAAAATAGTCTCAATACCATCGCTGATAAGATCGACAACTCTTATTCCAGTTCTTTCAACTTTATCCATGTAACAAGGACCGATACCTTTTTTTGTTGTCCCAATTTTTTTGTCGCCTCTCATCTCCTCAGAAAGACGATCAATTTCTTTATGATACGGCATTATTATATGTGCTCTGTCGCTAATAAAAATATGCTCAGTATTAACTCCTCTTTCTTTTAAGCCATCTATTTCTTCAAAGAAACCTTCAGGATCTAGAACAACTCCATTACCGATAATGTTTAATGTATCATCGTAAAGAACGCCAGATGGAATTAAATGAAGAGCATATTTCTCATCACCGACAACCACAGTATGTCCTGCGTTGTTTCCACCTTGTCCCCTAACAACAAGATCAGCTTTTTTGGCTAAATAATCAATAATTTTACCCTTACCTTCATCGCCCCATTGTGCGCCTACAATAACAGCTGTTGACATTACAACACCTCTTTCTTAAAAAGTACACAATAATATTAACAGAGAGCTTTGCATTCGTCAAGATGCGTACTAATTTTATTATTTTTTTATTTTTGTTTGTGATTTAATAAAATTAATACAATTATTACAAATGTACCCTCCCTTATATTCTTTTAGTTCGTTTTCCATTCCGCAAATTTTACATTTTTTCATATTTTTTACCTCCCTTTATATATATGTATATAAATTAAGGCGTTTTGTTACAAATATTTTTCCATTTTTATGTATTTTCCATATAACTTCCCATTTTTCTTTAAAAAATCTCGGTCATCGTCCTGAATTTCATCAATGATTTCTTGATTCTCAAAAAGTCTATACTCTGTTTTTATAGATACAAATCCCAATTTTTTATAAATATTGTAAGCTCTAATGTTAAATGTAGATACATAGAGATATACCTTTTTATACTTTACTCTTCTAATAATTTCTTCAATTGCAGTATACCCATATCCCTTGGAAGCATAATTGATATCGAAAATCACACCTAATTCAGCTCTATTAAAAAGATAATTAATATTTTTAAAAGAAACAAATCCTATTACTTGAGTTCCTAAGAACACTCCGAAAGTTCTTATTCTAAAAGCACTGACCTTATATCGATACCAAAGCTTGAAATCCGTATGCTCACTATAGGGGAAATTAAAATGCAAATATCGCACATCTACAAATTTTCCCCAGTTCACCATTGTCTGAACATCCGAAAGTTTTATGTCGCGTATTTCTAAATTCATTCGCCTTGCCTTTGGAGACTGGCAAATTTAGTGTATTGACCTAACCAAGCTAAATCTATCTTTCCCGTTTCTCCGTTTCTTTGTTTTGCTATAATGACTTCGCCGATGTTTTTTTTGTCGGAATCCTCATGATAATATTCATCCCTATATAAAAACATAACTAAGTCAGCATCCTGTTCAATTGCACCGGATTCTCTTAAGTCAGACAAAATTGGTCTGTGGTCACTTCTCAATTCTGGAGCCCTCGATAATTGGGAAAGGGCAATGACCGGACACTGCATTTCTCTTGCCAACCCTTTCAACCCACGTGAAATTGATGATATTTCCTGTTGTCTACTCTCACCTTGCACATGTGTACTCATCAACTGCATATAATCTATCAGTATTAAATCCAAACCATGTTCAATTTTTAATCTTCTGGCTTTAGCTCTCATTTCAAGCACTGTAATTCCCGGTGTATCATCGATGAATATTTTAGCTGTCGATAGAGATGCCATAGCCTTCGCCATAGTACTCCATTCACTCTCTTTTAAGCTACCAGTTCTAATATTTTGTATCGGTATCAGCGCTTCACTTGCAAGCATTCTTTGTACCAATTGCTCTTTCGCCATTTCTAATGAAAATACCGCAACTGAAGATTTTTCTTTTATAGCAGCATACTGACAAACATTCATAGCAAAAGCAGTCTTGCCCATTGACGGTCTTGCAGCAATAAGAATCAAATCCGATTTATGCATACCATTGGTCTTTTTATCGATATCGGCAAATCCTGTACTTATTCCAGTCAAAGCATTTGGATTTGCTGCTAATCTCTCAATCTCATCGGCAGTATTCAATAAAATCTCATTAATCTTAGTTAATCCCTCTTTGTTTTTCTTTTGAGATATATCAAAAATAGACTGTTCCGCCATTTCTAAAAGAGCATCGGCATTTTCCTTACTATATCCCATTTCAGCAATTTCCGTTGTAGCTAAAATCAATCTTCTCAACATTGCCTTTTCTTCAATGATTTTCGCATGTGATCTGGCGTGAGAAGTTAATACCCCGACCGTTGTAAGTTCAGTAAGATATTCCATTCCTCCTATCGATTCCAGTTTTATAATTTTATTGATTTCTTCACTCAGCGTAACCATATCAATAGAAATATTCAGATTAAACAAACTGATTATAGCCTTGTGAATGTGTTTATGTTGATCTTTGAAATAATCTTCTTCCGTAATAACCTCAACAACATCGATAATCGCATCCTTGTCTAAAATCATAGCTCCTAGAACCGATTGTTCCGCTTCAATATTATTAGGTAATTGTTTTAGATTTATCGACATAATTCCTCCTAAAACATATTTTCTTTGCAAAATTTTCTTTTAATAATAACATATTTTATAAATTTATTTTTTTTTATTATTAAATTTTCAATCAAATCTATTTCTTTTGTTATATATCTTTTTTCTTCCGCTTTAATCAACTCTGTTGAATAAAACAATTTTTGCAATGATATTGTCATATTTTGGCTCATTGTGTAACCAAATTCATTACTTAAAAAATTTATTATGACCTTTTCAGGAACTATATATCGCTCATCTTTGTTTTCTAGATGCTCTGACATATATATAATAAATTTCAATTTATCTTTAATAGTCATTTGGTTAAACTTTTTTTTGTAAACAATGACATTATAAAGAGTTATAACAGAAAAACAAACTAACAATATAACAATTATAACAGAAAATAACGAGTTCGCATCATTATCTGACTTATTAATTATAACAGGTTCCAATAATTCTTTATCTTTTAATCTATTAATTTGCTTTATGTCAGTATCTGTTATCAACTCAGGGGACATATCGCCATATCTTCCTTCGTTATAATAATGCGGCGTGCTTTCAATAGTATTCCAATGTCCATTGTAATAAACTTCAGCCCAGGCATGTGCCCGATCTGCAGTTACTTCATAAAAATGTTGATTGTTTTTTTCAATAGAAGTTATAAACCCTTCGACATACCTCGATGGAATATTATTAATTCTCGCCATAATAGCCATAGCGGTCGCAAAATATGTGCAATATCCTTCTTTTCCTTCAAAAATAAAATAATCGACAAATTCTAGATTTTCTGGTACATAATCCACAAGAAGAGTATACGGATAATTCTCTCTCAAAAATATTTTTATACTCGTAATTTTTTCTTCATCATTAAAATCATCTTTAGTCAAAGAAAACGCGAGTTCTTCCAGTCTTTCCGTTATATTTTTCGGAAGTTGAAGATACATATCTAAATTTGAAATTCCACTTGTATTTACCGGCTTATTATAATACTCTAGATCAAAATAATCCATTCTTTTTTCAAATGAATCTCTATCATAATATAAAATCTCATCTTCATTCATAAATACTTTATTTCTATTCAAATCTATCGATTTAATATAAATAGGTGTAAATAATGTTGCAGTTTGAATATTTTTATAATAGATACGCATTGTATTTCTGTTGCTATCATCTTTATTCCATATAATTCTATTTCTATATTTTATATTCGTACTTTCCCAGCTTTCTCCAGTGTAATAGTCTTTTACAGCACCCCGAAGATATTGCCCTCCCTCGTCACTATCAACAAGCATCAACACATCGTAATTTCTATTAGTGATTTTACCCCCTAATTTATCACCTTCTGGCTGATACATCGTGCCTTTGAACTGGAATATATACTGATCTGCACGACTTGTGTAACCAGTTCTTAGAGAAGTAAAAACAGGCATGAACGACGAAATATTTTTGTTTATTTTTTCAAGCGGAAAAAACGCGAGTGTAATATTTGTAGTTATAAGTATTATTAGCGAAATACTCAAACTATAGATAAAATATCTTCGAGCTTTGAATTTTCCTTTTTTATCTTTAGAAATACTATAAATACTCATGCCGATAAAACCTACAATATAACACTTCATAGCTACAAAGGAGATATCAACATATCTTATCCACTGAATCATGAAGAAAAGCGGGGAATAACAAGAAGTGTTTTAATTCTCCTTTTTTCAATCAAGATCAAAACTGTATATGTGATTATTATCGACACCATAATAAATACCTGTTTATCCAACAGATTGGGTATTTCTTGCAATTGATTTGTATAAAATAAATAAGCATCTACAAAATAACTAGTTACAACATCTCCCCTAAGATAAAAATATATCTTATCTATATATTTGGAAAAATCACCCTCATACATTTTATAATCCAAATGACCGATCAAGCAAATGATATAACTACCTATACCTATGCCAAACAACGTTACTGCAGTTTTTTTATACTTAAAAACCACCAGTATCATCATATAAGTAAAAAACGATGTGTATAGCACAAAAATATTACTATACTTGAACAACAAAGAGCCGCTCACAACTAATAGTATAGAGTAATTCATAATCAATCCAAAAAAATTGAAGTATTTATCATTCATATTCTCCCCTCCAATTTCATCGGTATATCATCATCGAGTCCAATGATTTTATAGTTGATTTTACTGCTTTCAAGATACTCGTTAAAATATTCATCGCTTTCAAGAACGATAATAAAAACTATATACTTCTTCCTTATCAACTTATTGCATAATTGAATAATGCTTCTTTGCATTTTGGGAAGTATTATAATTATTGTTGAACCATAGCCGAGTTTACTGATATCATTTCTGAGAAAATCAGTCATATCTATCTTCCCGTTTGGAGCAAAACCTATAAGATATTTAAGAAAGTTGTCAAGTTGAGAAATTTTCTTGCCGCTTACCATTTTTTTACTATCTTTATCTAAATAGGTCAATGTACTTTCAAAATTGTTCTTCAAATAGAACTCAATTAAAGTACCGGCTATTTCGACAATTTTTTCATCTTGATCAAATAAATATTTTTTAGAATAATGGTCAACAAAACTATCTAAATATATTATAACCTTTCCTGATGCAGATAAATTGTAATCCCTTACAAGTAATTTTTCGTTTTTCGCAGTTAGTTTCCAGTGTATTTTCTTAAAACTGTCCCCGGGGACATACGGTCTTGGACTTCTTATATTTGTGAAATCTTCAAAAACTCTTATATTAACGTTGTTGTTTCCATACATTTCTCTATATGGTGTTATGAATTTTTCAATATGATGCACTCTTGGATAAATTGTGAGATCGATTTCTCTATCGAATACAATTCTTTTGCTAAACAAATTAAGCGGATCTTTTAAATCTACTTGTACTTTACCCAAGCAATAATAACCTCTATGCTCAAGTGCAATCTCATGTTGAAGATTTATAAATTGATATGACTTCAAAAAAATTCTCTTTGCCAAGTATTTTGTCTCACCAAGCCTCTTGGAAATATAAGTAGTTACTTCTGCATTCATAATCGGTATTATTCCATTATTACTCAATTTATATTCAATGATTATATTTTCTCCCACAATTCCTTCATTAACACTGGAAAAAAACAAGTGTGATAAATTCTTCTTGTTAAGCAAAACAAATATATAGTTAGAAAGCAAAGAAACAAGCAATGCAAACAGAAGAAAATACTGAAACTCTCCCCCTGATATAATTGCGTTTAAAGTCAACACGCTGACTGATATTAAAATCAAACTACTTTTCTTGAATTTTTTCATCAATATCAACCTTTATAGTCCTAACCAAATCATAAACTATTTTAAATTCATTCAAACCTCTAAATTTAGTTTCTGGATTTATAATGATTCTATGCGAAATAATATATGGAGCCAATTCGATAACATCATCTGGAACGACAAAGTTTCTCCCTTTGATAAAAGCTAAAGCTTTGCTCGCCTGATATAAATCTTGTGAAGCTCTTGGTGAAGCAGGTAAAATAACATCTTTGGATTTTCTTGTTTTATGAATAATTTCAACTATGAATTTCTTGATATTCATTGTCACTTCTACTTCTGAAACTTCTTTGCTAAGATTATTGATAATCTCCTTTGTTGCTATTGAATCTATTGAAATCATTGAATTGTCTCTATCTAAAATAGAAATTTCATTATCAAAACTCGGATATCCCATGCTGAGTTTCATCATAAATCTATCAAGCTGCGCCTCAGGCAAAGGAAAAGTCCCTTCAAATTCAACTGGATTTTGAGTGGCGATGACAATAAAAGGATCTTCAAGCTTATATGTATTTCCATCTACCGTGTACTGCCTTTCAGCCATAGCTTCAAGTAAGCTTGATTGGGTTTTTGGAGAAGCTCTATTAATTTCATCCGCTAAAATAACATTCGCTTTAATCGGTCCGTGCATAAATTCAAATTCCCTGGTTTTTTGATTATAAACAGAAACTCCTACAACATCAGTAGGCAACAAATCCGGCGTAAACTGTATACGAGAGAATTTCACGTCTAGAGTTTTCGCCAGCGCTTTGGCTAACGTGGTTTTGCCAACACCGGGTACATCCTCAATCAAAACATGCCCTTTTGCAAGTAGTGCAGCTAATAGAAAATCAACTACCTCTTGTTTGCCGATTATAATTTTCTCAATATTATCTCGAATTTCATATATCATACGTATCCCACCTTAATATTCCTTTTATATCCTCTATATTTATAAAAAATCTTTTATTTTATCGAGAAATACAAAAGGAAACCAAAAGGTCTCCTTATTCTGCAGTGATTGTAACTTTTATATTCGCCTTGACATTTGGATATACTTTAACTTCGATATCAAAAGTGCCAATTTCTTTAATGGAATTCTTTAGAACTATCTTTTTCTTATCAATATCGATATTATATTTATTTCGCATCTCATCTGCTAAATCTTTTGAAGTAATCGAACCAAATAGTTTTCCACCTTCACCTGCTTTAGTGATAATTTCTATTTTTTTCTCAGAAAGTTCTCTCGCAAATGCTTTTGCATTTTCCAATTCATTCCTTTTTAATTTTTCAATATTTGCTTTTCTGAAGTTTAACTCTCTCAAATTTGATTCAGTTGCTTCCACTGCGAATTTTCTTGGAATTAAAAAATTTCTCGCATGTCCATCACTTGTATCAATTGTATCTCCTTTTTTACCTGTCCCTTTTATATCTTTTAGTAAAATTACTTTCATCAAATCACCCTTCCGATATATAATCCTTAATTTCTTTTAGTAACATTTCTCTAACTTCATCTATTGTTTTATCTGTAAATTGAGCCCCTGCTGTTGTTAAATGTCCGCCTCCACCTAACTTTTCCAATATGATTTGCACATTTTTCTCACCTAGTGAACGTCCACTGATAATAACCTCATCGTTTGGTTGAATTCCAATAACAAAGGAAACATCAATCCCTCTTATTTTCAACAATTCATCCGCACTTTGAGATGCGATTAATTTAATACTGTCGATTGCTTTTCTATACACTGATATTGCAATAGATTCATATAAAACTTCGGCTTCTGATACAATATCTGATTTGATGCGTATTGTTTCAAAATCATCTTGGAAAAGCTGTCTAACCTTTATAGTATCAGCACCGTATCTTCTTAAAAACGAAGCCGCCTCAAAAGTTCTAACACCTGTTTTTAAACTAAAGCTCTTCGTATCCAGTATGATTCCCGCAAGTAAAGCTTCTGCTTCAATATCTTTAATCACCACTTTATCTTCCATATACTGAAGCACCTCGGTAACCAACTCACAAGTAGATGAAGCATACGGTTCTAAATAATTCAATGATGTATTTTCGATAAACTCAGTTCCGCGTCTATGATGATCAAACAAAACAATACGTTCCATTTTATCGATAAGTTCAGGACATTCTGTAAATGAAGGTCTATGAGTATCTACAACTATTAGCATATCCCCGACATCAACTCTGTTTATAGCATCTTCAGAGCTTATAAACTTATAAATTTCATCATCTTTAAATAAATTATAAACACTTACAATGGATTCATTTACATCATTTAAAACTATATAGGCTTCCTTGCCCCTATTTATCGCTGCTCTATACATGCCGATCGCAGCTCCAAAAGCATCCATATCAGGATATTTATGCCCCATGATAAATATTTCATTACTTTCATCCAATAATGGTCTTAGTGCATGAGCAATTACTCTCGCTTTAACACGGTTTTTCTTTTCTACAGCTTTTGTTTTGCCACCATAGAAATCAAAGTTGCTGTTCTTTCTAACAACAGCTTGATCTCCTCCTCTTGCTAAAGCAAGTTCGAGAGCTGAAAAAGAATATTCCTCTAATTGACCGAAATTTTTACCACTTACTCCAATTCCTATACTCAAAGTTGCTGATATCTTATTCCCAATGTCAATTTCACGAATTTCATCTAGAATGGTAAATCGTTTTGATTCAATATTGTTTAGAAATTTATTTTCAAATATTACCATATACTTGTCATTTTGATATTTCTTAATCATACCATTGAGACGTGATGCCCATAAATTAATCTTGCTTTCAATTTCTGATAGCACAAAAGGAATCTTTTCTTCTTTCGTATTATGAATAACTTCATCATAATTATCTACTTGAATAATACCTAAAATAGGTCTTTCTTCATTGTACTTCGTCTTTAATTTTATATAAGTTGTTACCTCTAACCAATAAAGCATAAATATTACACTATCATCTTTATGTTTGTCATCAATATTTACAACATTCTTTTTCAAGTGAAAATATTTATCGCCAATTTTTATTTCTAAACTTTCAATGTTTCCAGATATGATATTTTCTAAAGAAAGTTGAGGAATCAATTTAGAAATTTCTTTATCCAAGATGTTTTTTTCGTTTAGCATATCAGAAAACTTCGAATTGTACCATACCAGTTTCCCTTCAAGGTTAACAAGACAGAAAGGTACAGGTAGATTAATAAGAGAACTTTGTGCAGCGTTACCGAGTTCTTGAGATAAATTTTCTATATATTTAGTCCATTTCTTCATCTTCTCACGGTTATTGAGAATGCTGTATACCATTAATATTACCAATGCAATAAAACCGATTACTGCAATTATCATATTATAATAAAGCATGGCACAATTGAAAAACAGAATTATCAAAAGATAAACTTTATTGTCCGGTAATAGAATATTCATGATTTTACTATTTTTATTCATTTTTATCACCTATTTCCTTTGTCGTAATTTTCTAAAGTCAAATACATTATCTATCCAACCAACTACTGCTAAAGTTAATGTTACTTGAAATAAAAAGATTGCAATAACACTAAGGATTTTTGAAAATCTTTTAAACTTCCATTTCTCCAAATAAAAAAACATAATCGCTATCCCTTGAATTAAAAATACATAGATAAAAAGATTAAGAACATTCATAAATAGGATTTGTGAATCTACAATATTCAATTTGCCAGCAAAATATGACAATACTAGAATTATAGTTGTGCCAACCATAATATTATTCGGCAGCGTAAATCTTGAAAATTTCTTTACACTTGAAACATGTATCCCTGTACGTTTCATAATTACTGTAGCTATAAAGTAATTAATCAAAGAATAAATTGCTGCAGAAATAATTAGTGAACTGGGAATTATCATCTTAAAGATTTCTAATAAGTCTGCCAATTGCACTTCCGAATTTTTCAACATATCACTAAATCCCATGTTCTCTGTTAAAGAAAGAGTTTCAGTAAACACTTTTTCTACTGTATCCGATAGTGAAATACCTGTTATTAAAGTAGTTATTGATAAAATAATAATAAATGCGATTGAAGCTGTCAAAGCACCATAAAATATTGTGTAACTACTGTCCTTATTTTCTTTAATATAATATCCCATGACTAGTCCAACCAAACCACCAAATATTGCTACATATATTCCATAAGTCGGAAAAGACACAAATGTCACCAATATAGCAGAGACGATAGATGAAATAACAACATATTTCCAACCATGCCTGACCATCATGACAATAAATGGTACCGAAATAATAAACATTAAAAACCCTAATAACGGTATATATATTCCAGCAATAGCTAAAACACTCGTTATCGCTGTCAGAAGTGCTGATTCCGTTAAAGCTACTGTTTCTTTTCTCGAGTTCAAAACTAATCGCTCCTTAATTATAATTTAAATATATTATACATTAATAAATGAATAAAGAGAATCCTTAAGGATTCTCTTAAAATATTTATTCTTTCACAAATGGTATCAAAGCCATAATTCTCGCTCTTTTAATTGCTACAGTTAGCGCTCTTTGATGCTTAGCACATGTTCCACTAACTCTTCTTGGTAAAATCTTACCACGCTCTGTAATAAATCTTTGAAGTTTTTTGACATCTTTATAATCAATAGTTTGAGACTTGTCTTCACAAAATCTACAAACTTTTTTTCTCTTTTTTCTTTTGAAAGCCATTATCTTTCCCTCCTTATTTTAGAATGGAACGTCTTCATCTTCAACTGTTTGAAAATCCGAAAAATCAAATTCATCATCTGAAGCCTTTTGTTGCGTAGAATTAGATTTATCTCCCCATTCAAGGAACTCTACTCTATCTGCAACAATATCTGTAACGTATCGTTTCACATTATTTTTATCTTCGTAATTACTAGTTTGAAGCGATCCTCTCACAGCAACCAGTCTACCCTTTTTTAAATAATTCGCTACACTTTCAGCCTGTTTCCCCCATACCACAATACGAAAAAAATCAGTCTTTTTTTCTTTGGAAAATTCTCTGTTTACTGCAAGACTAAAATTGGCAACAGCTTTTCCACTACCTGCAACAAATCTAAGTTCAGGGTCTTTTGTTAAACGACCAATTAAAAATACACTGTTCATGAATTCACCTCTACTTTTCGTCTAGATTAATAACAATAAAACGAATAACATCATCAGAAATTCTATAGTTTCTCTCTAATTCATTAAGTACATCTGAATCAGATTTGAAGTTAATAAGCACGTAATATCCTTCTTTTAACTTTTTGATTTCATAGGCAAATTTTTTTATGCCCCACTCGTCAACAGAAACTATTTCTCCACCTTCATCGATAATATTTTTGAATTTCTCAATAACGGCATTTCTTTGTTCTTCCTCAACATTTGGTTTAAGAATAAACATTGTTTCGTAATTTTTCATAATTTACACCTCCCTATGGTCTCTTTGGCCCTTTACGAGCAGAGAGCAATACACTTCAACTGCAATTATGAATTATATCACTCTTTTAATATTTTGACAAGAAAAAAGCTGGAAAATTCCAGCTTTTCATTTTACAAGGCTTCTTTAACAACTTCAGCCAAACGTTTGATACCCTCAACGATTTTATCTTCCGGCATATTGGAATAATTTACACGTATTGCATTTTCATGACCACCATTCGGGAAAAATGAACCCCCTGGTACACAAGCAACATTTTTCTTAATCGCTTCAGCCATCAACTCTCTTGCATTTATGTGCTCTGGGAATACAACCCAAGTAAACAGCCCACCTTCTGGATATGTCCAATGAACATTCTCAGGAAAAGTTTCTTCCATTGTTTTCATCATGATATCACGTCTTTTTCTATAAGCATCTTTAATTTTTTCAATATGTGCATCAAAATCATACATATCCATAAACACCGACAATTCTCTTTGAGTCATAGAATTAGTCTGAAGATCAGCGCTTTGTTTAACTAAAATAAACTTCTCCAATATATCTTCTCTTGCATTTACCCAACCCATTCTAAGTCCAGGTGTAAAAGTCTTCGAAAATGTTCCAAGGAAAATAACTCTACCATCGTCATCAAAAGATTTAAGAGACGGTGGAATTTCTCCTTCAAATCTCAATTCTCCATACGGGTTATCTTCAACGACAGGTATGTCGTATTTATTCGCAATTTTAATAAATTCCTTTCTTCTATCGACTGGCCACGTTCTCCCAGTGGGATTTTGAAAATCAGGAATTACATAAATAAATTTAACATTCTCAGTTACTGCTAAAATTCGATCAAGTTCAGACATAATCATTCCATGATCATCTGTAGGAACTTCTACAAATTTACATTGATAGGCTTTAAATGCATTAATTGCTCCAAGATAACTAGGACTTTCAACAATCACCACATCATCTGGATTTAAAAATACTTTTCCACAAAAATCAAGTCCTTGTTGCGATCCACTTGTTACCAATATCTCATCAGGTGTAGTTTCAATTTCAACTTTTTCCATGCGTTTAACAATTTTTTCTCTTAACGGTTTATACCCTTCAGTAGCACTATATTGTAATGCCTCTTTTCCCATATCTTCCAGTACTTTTACTGAAACTTTTTTCATTTCTTCAATCGGAAATAGTTCGGGAGCTGGTAGCCCACCAGCAAAAGATATAACTTCAGGTCTCTCCGTTAATTTCAACAATTCACGAATTTCTGATGCTTTAAGATTATCCATTCTATCTGCAAATTTAATGCTCATAAAAAGTGCACCTCCATTTATTTTATTACATTCACATTTATTGTACCATTAATTTTGTAACTATTAAAA
>JAYENG010000245.1:0-7771 GCA_034721975.1 Bacillota bacterium | reverse complement strand
TGATATACGTCTGGTCTATTAAAAGTTTATTGATATAAAAATCCGAACCAACATTAAATATGATATTTTCTTTTTTTGCTTCTTTCAACAAGGTTTGAGCATCAATTCCTTCAGGTAGCTTTACCCAAAAACTTATTCCGCCATTCGGCATCAACACCTCAACATCCTTAGGCATGTAGTCTCTTATCAATCTATATACTATATCCATTTTTCTTTTAAATACCTTGTTGATTTTATCTATATGGTTGATGTAATTATCACTGTTGATAAAATCCGCCAAGGTTCTCTGCAATATCCCCGATGTTGAAATATCTGTCATAGCCTTTATATTCTCAATCCCATCGATTAACCTATCTGGAATCACAATGTAAGAAACCCTTAAACCAGGCATTAAAATTTTTGAAAAACTTTTAATGTATATTACTCTTTCACAATCATCTAAACTTTTTAAACTGGTTACTTCATTGCCGTAATTTATTTCATTTGTATAATCATCTTCAATGATATAGAAATCATATTTTTCAGCTAACTCTAAAATCCTTTTTTTCGATTCATCTGAATAAGAAATACCTGTGGGATTATGAAAATTCGGCATCGTGTATATAAGTTTGGGACTGTTCCAGTCAAGTTCTTTTTCAAGTTTGCCAATGTCTAAATCATTCTTTAAAAAAGGAATTCCTGTGATTTTGACACCCATTGATTTGAAGTAATGGTATGCACCTTTATAAGTAGGATTTTCAATAAAAACATGGTTGTTTTTTTGAAGCAGATTTCTCGAGACGATATCAATTCCCTGTTGAGCTCCGGAAATAATCATAATGTTTTCAATCTGAGTATCTATCCCCTGAATATGAAGTATTTTCTTTATTTCTATTCTTAATGGTTCATATCCTACAGAATTGTGATATGAAAAGGCTTTTCCTTTATCCCTCATTAAAACTCTGTCGAATGATTCTTTGAATTCTTCTACAGGAAAATAATCAGTCGAAATAATCGACTGACTAAAATCAAATTTATAATTATTCCTGACAATATCAATACTTTCAATCTCAACATCACTGAATTCTTTGACATAGGTCCCTTTACCGGAAATTTTATAAACATATCCTTTATTCTCTAAATAATGATATGCGGTTACTACTGTATCTTTGTTGATCGAGAGAATTTCTGACATGCTTCTAATAGAAGGTAATGCATCATGCGGTGATAATTCTTGTTTGAGAATCAACTTTTCAATGTAATTTGCAATATTCAAGTAAATCGGAATTTTCTTATTCATCGCAATATTCCACATACAATTACCTCCAAATAAAAAAAACTTCATAAAATGAAGGTCCAAGATGCCGTTATTAATACAATTCAGGACCACGTCTCACAACGTGGGTGCACTACCTGCTGTTTCTGACGTCCTCTTTAAAAAAGGCATGCCATCCGCAGTAGGACACGAACTCCCTAATTCAATTTGGTGGTTGAATTATATACCATAACGTACATCTCAGGCTACTTATATTATACACGAAAATCCACATTTTTTCAAAGTCTAGTTGATAATCCCTAGTAGGAAATTTTCACTCCATCCTCGATATGTTCAGATGGATTTATAATAATTATATCTCCTTCGTCAAGTCCTTCAAGAACTTCATAT
This sequence comes from Bacillota bacterium, assembly GCA_034721975.1. Taxonomy (GTDB): domain Bacteria; phylum Bacillota; class Clostridia; order Peptostreptococcales; family Acidaminobacteraceae; genus DAOURC01. The sequence goes on along the minus strand of JAYENG010000245.1, from coordinate 6,126 downwards.
CGTTTAACGCCTTTGATTCCGAGTGTGACAAGCTGTAACACCGCTTTATTGGTACCGGCAAGAAAAACATAGTCATCGCCGTTGTACTTGACAACAGCATCTTTATCTATAGTCAAAGTGCTATCATTTTCTTTAATGATGAATTCTACATCCACTTCTTTTCCCAACAAGGAAATTTCATGATCCGTATCTATTTCAACTACACCCTTGAGTTGGCTCACTCCTAAATCGGAAATAATCGATTTGATAGTCGGATGGATTTTTCTTATACTTCCTTTTGCTTCTTCTCCACCAAACTTGATTACAACAGGTGTATCTTTGTTTATCAATGTCAAATCATCTTCTAAAAGATTCGACACAATGTAATATTCATCTTTATAAATCTGAATTGCAGGTGTAGCAAACATAACATATTCATCTTCACTTATAAATACATCACTGATAATTCCATCGAAAGGAGCTTTTATCACATACTCCTCAATCTGCCGAGTCAGCATCTCCAATTGTATTTCCAACGACTTCAATTGATAAGAGTATTGCTGGAGCAAATTGTCATCTGAACCCTTTGAAGCTAAATTTGATTCGTTTAAAGCCATCGTATAATTCATTTCGTTGATATTGAATAAAAGTTCTAAAGATTCCAATTCCGATTTGCTGATTGCTCCTGATTCAAACAGTATCAACCCGTTTTCATAATCTTTTCTAGAGTTTTCTAAATTTTCTTTGGAAATTCTAGCAGAATCCTTATAGTTCTCGAGTGTCAGATTGTCATATGGTTTTGTCAAATATGAAATATTGCTCTCTAAAGACTGCACATCATAAGAAAGAGCTTCTAGTTGAAGTTTAAGATCTTTATCATCGATTGTTGCCAGCACATCATCTTTTTTAACAACGTCGCCTATTTCCACTTCAATCATTAAAACTCTTCCAGAACCCAAGGAAAGAAGATTCAGCATGTTTTCACTCATAACTACTCCTGAATCTTTGATGGTCTCATGAATCTCTTCGACAATCGCTGTATCGATTTCGACTATTTCAGATTGCATAAAATAATATGCTCCCATTCCAATGCTCGATAAGATTAAAATACTCATGATTATAATTGTTTTTTTTGATTTCATATTTATTTTTTTTATGAATTTAAACATAATCTTCCTCCTAAGTCATCCTGTTTTTAAGTGCATCGATAAAATTCAACCTATGAATCTTCTCATAAGTGGCTAACACTGAAATAAGAATAAACACGCTAGTCATCGCTATAGTTTTATAATGCGCCAACGGTGTCGCCCCCATATCCATGGTATATAAATCATTACTAAATGTTTCTCCTATCGATATCAACATCGCCTGTCCAAGCGGAATACCTACAATGATTCCAATTGTGGAAATCACCATCGTTTCTCTTGTAATCATTTTAAATATTTCTTTTTTCGTAAAACCCATTACACGCATCGACGAAAATTCCAATTGTCTTTCGTTGATTGTCATGATTCCTGAATTATAGACAATGGCAAATCCTAAAACCAAGGCGAATATCAACATTATGGAAACCGAATAAATTGTATAGTCCATAAATTCCATAAACGTATCTCTGATATCCTGCAAGGACATAACTGAAGCTATCATTTCGTAATCTTCTAATGCATCTTTTACATCAGTGTCGCTATTTAACATAACGCTATTGATAATTCCTTTGTTATCTATCATTTTCTGCATATAATCTAAATTTGCATACATATTTATTCCGAGTGTCTGTTTTATCACTCCTTTTACTTTTACGGAAATATCATCAGATCCAGGTATAAATGTCTTTAAATAAATTTCATCGCCAATTTTATATCCAAAATAGTTTACTATGCTTTCTGTAACAAATACCCCTTCATCCGGAAGCTGAACATCTTTACCTTTTGTATTTACAAAATGATACATCTCGCTATCTTGTTCAAGCCCGATTATGCTGACTATTTTATTTTTAGAGCCACACTCAATTTCAAATGGAATTTCCAACTTCCCTTCAATGCCGCTTGCTTCTGTGGCCTTTTCAATATCTAAAATTTCATCATCCGACACAAAAGTTTTGAAGTTTACATTGTAATCCATTGTTTGAAAGTCTTCGAATTGAGAAACGAACATTGTATCATAACTATCCATCATACTTATAGGCATCAAAGTCAAACTATATGTCATTGCTATACCTATCATCGTAAATAGAAGCCTTTTTTTATTTCTTATCGCCGAGCGGATAACTAATTTCCAATCAAATGTGATTTTATCCCAAATAAGATCATATCGCTCTATCCAAATCTTCTTTCCTGCTTTTGGAGGTTCTGGTCTCATAGATTCAGCAGGTTGAATTTTCAAAACACCTCTGCTGCCCCAAAGTCCTGCCGCCACAGTAAAAAGAATCGATAAAACAACGGCATTCACCGCGAAAACAGGATAAAAAACCGCTGTCAACATCGGAATATTAAAAGCTATATCAACATAAAGCTGAGCCAACATGGCTGAAAATTTAAAACCCATTGAAATCCCTAAAATTGAACCTACCAAACCAATCAACACGGTAAGTTTGGAGTAATGAAAGATTATTTTTTTATTAGAGTATCCCATCGCCTTTAGAATTCCTATCATGGTTCGATCATTTTTGATCAATCTATTGATCATAAATACCAATATTATTGCTGCAACTGATAAAAAAATAACAGGAATAACTGTAATCGACTTTCTTCCACCTTCAATTTCCTCTGTCAGCATTCGGTTGGACAATTGATTTTTTTTCTCAGTCAGCCTAGTTATTCCTAATTTGTCGAAGTTTTCATCAATCTCATCTAGAATATTTGCTTCATCATAACCATCTTTTACTGAAAACAATACTTGATTATAATAATTGTTGAAATCCAAAGCACTCTGGGCAAATGATTCAGTTACATATATAACGCCATATTTCTTTGCATCTGGTAAAAGAGTCTGTTCACTTTCTGCAAGATAAATAAATTCTGGAGAATCGACGATATTCTTAACAATCATAGTATATTTTTTTCCATAAACTATTATCGGTATCTCGTCACCAACAGAATAACCTCTTGCCTTGGCAAATTGATTGATGACAAAAATTTCTCTATCGCTATCCAAGGTTTTGCTGCCTGAGTCGAAGAACAGCTGATTGATACCGCCAAGTTTAGGTTCAGTGATTATCTTCGCTCTGACATTTTCATCTTTTACATCAATCCTAACTTCATCGACAATACGTCCCTCGATATTTTCTATGCCTTCAGTTTTACCTATTTTCAAAACGTTTGATTCCGAGACAGATAAAAAATCAATATAGCCATCGGAGAACTGAGTCAATTCATAATAATCATCAACAGTCACATCAAGGTTGTTAAGAGCCATACCAAGAGCTATGTAACTCATAAGTCCAAGAACAATAACCATGGTTATTGCAATGTATTGAACCTTCTCGCGTCTTAAAACTCTCAAAACTCTGATATCAAGTTTTTTCATCACCACTCAATCCCTTCAGGCTCCACCGGATTATCGTTGACATAGTTATGAGCAATCGTTCCACTATGAAGTTTTATAACCCTATTGCCGATATCTCCAATCGCCGAATTATGGGTGATTACAATAACGGTCTTTTTATATTTTTTGTTGATTTTTTTTAAAAGTTTTAAAATGCTAACCCCTGTGCTGTAATCCAACGCCCCTGTAGGTTCATCACAGAGAAGTAATTTTGGATTTTTGGCCACCGCTCTGGCGATAGCTACTCTCTGCTGCTCTCCACCAGACATCTGAGAAGGAAAATGATTGCTTCTGCTCTCTAAATTCACCTCGCTGATAATTTCATCTACATCCAAGGGGTCGCTCGTGATTTCGGTTGCCAGTTCAATATTTTCTTTTGCTGTCAAATTGGCCATGAGATTGTAAAACTGAAAGACAAAACCTATTTCGTGTCTCCTGAATTCAGTCAATTGTTTATCATTAAAAGCCGTAACCTCTTTATCATCGACAAACACAGTTCCCTCCGTCGGCAAGTCCATTCCACCCAATAAATTTAGAAGTGTACTTTTACCACTGCCGCTAGGTCCCAGTATGACCACAAATTCTCCTTCTTCGATGGTGAAATTGATATCACGTATTGCATTGACCTCGATTTCACCCATATGATATGTTTTTTTCAGTTCACTTACATCAATAAATTTCTGCATTTATTCTCCCCTCAATCTATCTAACACCTTTTTCATATCTGCCTTGTACGGAGCATTCAGAATGATTTTTTCTTTTGTTACAGGATGTACAAAATCCATTTCAGTGCAATGTAAAAATTGCCTGTCTATAAATTCGGATTTTTTATTGTAAAGTTCATCCCCCATGATCGGATGCCCGATATGAGTCAGATGCACTCTTATTTGATGAGTCCTTCCTGTAAACAGTTTTATTTTCAATAAAGCATATTCACCGAATCTGCCGATTACTTCGTATTGAGTCTGTGAAGGTTTCCCATCTTCTCTTACAATTCTATTGATGGAATCTTCTGATTCTCTTTCAATAGGCAAATCTATAAGATCGATGTCTTTTTCAACCGTCCCTTCAACTAAAGCAATATATTCTTTATTGACCTCGCCAGCTTTCATGGCTTCTGACAACCTATGATGAATAAATTGATTTTTTGCAACGATAACTACTCCAGAAGTATCACGATCCAACCGATTTACAAACCTGATTTTGCTATAATCTCCGTTCCCGGCTAAATAATACGCAATATGGTTCATTAAAGTTCCAGTAGGATGTCCTTTTGTCGGGTGAACTACTAAAAACGGATTTTTATTGATAGCTAAAATCATATCATCTTCATATATCACTTCTAGAGGCCCTTCTTCTAATTCAAATGTATTTGTTTCATAATCAAACATAATTTCCAATACATCATTTTCTTTCAAACACTCATGAGGCAATCTATTCATTCCATCGACAATTATTTTTTTGTTTTTCTTAAGTCTTGTATATAAACGACTAGAAACACCCATCTTCCCTGTTAAAATCTCTTTTATTGTTAACTTTTCATCTTCTTTTTTTATAATATAATTCATTTATATCTCCCGTATCAATAATATGACCATTTAGTCATATTGAACAAAATCGCTGCGCGATAGTCACGACGATTCTGCACTTACCCCAAATTTTTTCTTAAATCAAAAAAAAATAATAGCTTTTTACATCTAACTGTTGTAATGTTTAATCACCACAAAAAAACTTACACAATAAATGAAAAGAGCTATTATTATGAACAGTCTATCACGGGATTTAAAATACAACAACATATTTTTTATTATTAGAGGTCCTCCTTTTCAAGTTTTTTGTCGGTTTTATTACTTACTAAACTTGAAAAGGAGTACTCTATGACTTACTTTAATTATGAACCTTATCTAAAAAAATTCAACGACTTTTTAACACTGCGAGATCTTGCGGCAAATACCATTAAGAATTATAATTCTTTTCTAAAACGATATTTCAACTATCTTGATTCCAACCTTTGTAAAAAGCCAGAAGACATTTCTTATGAAGAGTTAAGGAGTTATATCTTCTATCTTAAGGATGTCGGAAAAATATCCAACAGAAGTATCAATGCACATATTTCCCAGCTTAGATTTTTTACTCTTTATGTATTAAACAAACCTTGGGATTCTTATCAAATCCCTAGAATGAAATTCAATACTACTTTACCTGATATTCTTTCTAAAGATGAAGTCTTTGCTATTATCGATGCCGCTAGCAATCTTAAGCATAAAGCCGTCATTGCACTTTTATATTCTGCAGGTCTTAGAAAATCAGAAGTATTGCATCTTAAGTACAAAGACATATCTCGTAAAAATATGAGAATCTACGTGAGTCCTTCTAAATCTAGAAGAGATCGCTATGCTCTTCTTTCCCAAAAGACCCTTGATATCTTGACTGAATATTGGTTTAAACACGGCAAACCTGACGATTGGCTTTTTCCTGGCACTAAACAAGGTAAACCTATTTCCACTTCCACTATAGATAGATTTGTAAAAAATGCTGCCGTGAATGCCGGAATAGATAAAAATATAAATCCTCATATTTTTCGCCATACCTTTGGAACTCATC
>JAYENG010000244.1:0-7813 GCA_034721975.1 Bacillota bacterium | reverse complement strand
CCCAGCTTTGGATGGTGGAAGGTTGTTGTTTATAATATTGGAAATAGTCAGAGGAAAGCCACTTCCTCCTGAAAAGGAAGGATTTGTTCATTTTATTGGTTTTGCCATACTTATGGGTTTGATGGTATTCGTTTTATTCAAAGATTTACTAAAGTTTTTTTAGGAGTGTATATATGAAAAAGATAAAAAAAACAGTGCAAGTTGGAAATGTTTTGATGGGAGGGACGAATCCGATAATAATACAGTCGATGACTACGACAAAAACTCAAGATGCTATATCGACTGTAAAACAGATTTTGGAACTTGAAAAAGCAGGGTGTGAAATAGTTCGCGTTGCAGTTCCGGATATGGATGCTGCAAAAGCGATTAAAGAGATAAAAAAAGAAATTCACATTCCTTTAGTTGCAGATATTCATTTTGATTATAAGCTTGCTATTGAATCGGTTGATAATGGAATAGACAAGATAAGAATAAATCCGGGAAATATCGGAGCCAAGTGGAAGGTAAAAGAAATAGTTGATCGTATAAGCGATAAGAACATACCTATAAGAATCGGCGTCAATTCTGGAAGCATAGAAGATTATCTTATTGACAAACATAGAGGACCAACGCCGAAAGCCATGGTGGAAAGTGCTATGAATCATATAAAAATACTTGAAGATTTAAATTATAATCAAATCGTATTGTCATTGAAGTCGTCAGATGTACTTAAAACCATAGAGGCATATAAATTAATTAATTTAAAATCAGATTATCCTCTTCACCTTGGTGTTACTGAAGCCGGAACCTTGTTGGGAGGAACTGTAAAATCAGCACTTGGAATAGGCAATCTATTGCTAAGCGATATCGGGGATACCATTAGAGTCTCGATTTCGGCTGACCCAGTCGAGGAAATAAGAGTTGCAAAAATGATTTTACAAGATCTTGATTTGCGGTTATTTGGGCCTAAACTTATCGCTTGTCCGACTTGCGGTAGAACCAACATCGATATAATCGAGATTGCCAATAGAGTCGAAAAAGCATTGGAGTCTGTAAAGAAACCGATAACTGTAGCTGTCATGGGGTGCGCAGTAAATGGCCCGGGTGAAGCGAAAGAGGCTGATATCGGTATAGCTGGAGGTGTAGGTGAAGCCTTGTTGTTCAAAAAAGGCAAACCGATACGGAAAATCGAGGAAAAGAATATTGTTAAAGAATTATTAGAAGAAATAGAAAAAATATAGGGGATAATATGTTGAATAAGTTTAAAAAAATACTCGGAAATACGTTAGATGACCCTAAGGTTTTCAACCGGATAATCTTTGATAGAAATATCAATACATTAAAATTCATACTTGCTGATGATCATCAGTTGACACAAACTGCAATTAAAGGACTAATTGAAGATATTCAAGTAGCTTTGCCTTATGTTGATTCTATAAAGTTTGAAGAATTGCAAAGAGAGCAAAATGTTTCTAATGTTCCTTTAGATTTTTGGAATGAGATAGTTGTAGAGACGACGCGGAAATTGCCTGTAGTTCAACAATTGTTATTGGAATCAAAGATAAGAGAAATAGATGATGATATTGTCGTCACTTTAGATAGTGAAATGTCAATAGAGATGATAAAGAACAATAAAATCGATAATTCGATTCAGAATATGTATAGCGAAAAATATGGTATCAACGTAAATATAAAATGTCATATGGATAATGAAGATAAATTAGAGATGTTCAGTAATGATCAAGAAACAAAGCAAAGAGAGATTGTAAAAGAAGCTCTTAAAGAAAGAAATATCAAAGAAAGCAAAAAAAACGCAAAAAACATTTCCAATTCATTTATCTACAAACGAATGACAAAAGGCAAAGTTGAAAAAATATGCGATATCATCGAAGAAGAAACAAAGGTGCTTGTTCACGGTAAAGTTTTTGAAAAAGAAAAGAGAGAATTAAAAGGCGGTAAAATATTAGTAACAATATCAATCACAGATTTATCAGATTCAATCGGCGTAAAATTATTTTTGACAAAGAAAGATTTTGAACAATTATATGAAAGTATTGGCATTAATCAATATTATGCCTTCGAAGGAACCATTCGATACGATTCTTTTGGAAGAGAATTGATTTTGTTTCCAAATGCTATTAATAAGTTAGATGTTAAAGAAGTTGTCAGAGAAGATAACTCTCCAGAGAAAAGAGTTGAATTGCATCTTCATACAAACATGAGTGAAATGGATGGAATTACCCCTGTTAAAGATTTAATTGCTAGAGCGAAAGAATGGGGACATAGCGCGGTAGCTATTACAGACCACGGTGTAATACAGGCATTCCCAGATGCGATGGACGCTGCAAAAGAACATGAGATTAAAGTTATTTATGGAGTTGAGGGGTATCTCTTCGACGATACGAGTAAAATTATCAATAATGCCAATGATTTAAATTTGAATCAAGAATTTATTATTTTCGATATCGAGACGACAGGTTTTTCATATACCGCGGATAAAATCATCGAAATCGGTGCAGTTAAAATCAAGGATAGAGAGATTGTCGATAGTTTTAATGTATTAATAGATCCTAAAGTGACACTTCCATTAAAAATCGTAGAGTTGACAGGAATAACAGACGATGATTTAAAAGGTAAAGAAACTATTGGAACAGCTTTACCGAAATTTTTAGAATTTATAGGCGATTTACCGGTTATCGCTCATAATGCAGATTTCGATACAAGTTTTATTAAATTCAATTGCAAGGCATTTCAATATAAATTTGATAACATTATTATCGATACACTTAAATTGAGTAGGATATTACTCAAAAATGTCAAACGGCATAAATTGAGCAATTTGGTCAAGCATTATGGGATAGTTTTAGAAAATCACCATAGGGCAGTCGATGATGCAGTCGCCACAGCGAAAATTTTTATTTATCAGCTCAATGATTTAGAAAGCAGAGGAATAGAAATACTTTCAGATGTCAATAATATTCAAATAGATGATAAAAATTTAAACTCAAGGCAATTTTTTCATGTCACTATTCTGACGCGAACTCAAAACGGTTTGAAAAATTTATACAATTTGATTTCAGAATCGCATTTGAAATATTTTTATAAAAAGCCGAGATTGCCAAAATCATTGATAAACAATTATAGAAAAGGTTTGCTGTTGGGCAGTGCATGTGATTCTGGAGAGATTTATCAAGGTTTCATTAAAGGACTTCAACCTGAAGAAATGCTCGAGGTTGCCAAATTTTATGATTACTTCGAGATACAACCTATTGCAAATAGTTATCATTTGATAAAAAATGGTAAATTGAAGGATGAAAGTCAATTAAGAGATATCATTAAAAAAATTATCAGACTTGGTGAATTGACTCAAAAGCCGGTTGTAGCTACTGGAGATGTACATTTTTTAGAACCAAGTGATTCGATTTATAGAAAAATTTTAATGGCAGGTCAAAAATATAGAGATACAGATCAACCTCCATTGCACTTTAAGACAACGGATGAGATATTAGAAGATTTCAGTTTTTTAGATAAACGAAAAAGACACGAGGTAGTTGTAAAAAATACAAATTTAATTGCCGACTTAATCGATGATTCGATTTTACCAATTCCTAAAGGTACATTTCCTCCTAAAATAAAAGGCTCGGATGAGGATCTTAGAAGAATGTGTTATCAAAAGGCCAGAAAAATTTACGGAGAAGAGTTACCTGAAATTGTTGAAAAAAGACTTGAAAGAGAATTAAATTCAATAATTTCAAATGGTTATGCAGTAATGTATATAATCGCACAAAAATTAGTTGCCAAATCCTTGGAAGACGGATTTCTAGTCGGATCAAGAGGATCTGTCGGATCGTCGTTTGCAGCTACAATGAGCAATATCACCGAGGTCAATCCATTACCTCCGCATTATATTTGCAACAATTGCAAGTATAGTGAATTTACTGATTCTGAAAAAATTGGTAGCGGGATGGATCTCCCCGATAAAATATGTCCTGAGTGTGGTTCTGATCTTAAAAAAGATGGACATAATATTCCTTTTGAAGTTTTCTTAGGTTTTGAAGGAGACAAAGAACCTGATATCGACTTGAATTTCGCTGGAGTGTATCAGGCGAATTCACATAAATATACAGAAGTGCTATTTGGTGAAGGATATGTTTATAAAGCTGGGACGATTGGGACGATTGCTGATAAAACAGCATATGGATTTGTTAAAAACTATTTCGATGATAATAATATAAAAGTAAGCAATCGAGAAATCAACAGACTGATAAAAGGATGCACTGGTATAAGAAGAACTACCGGGCAGCATCCTGGAGGAATCATGGTTGTGCCTGATTACAAAAATATTCATGATTTCACACCGATACAGTATCCGGCCAACGATTCTAATTCAGGAGTTATTACAACTCATTTCGATTATCATTCAATAAGCGGTAGAATACTGAAACTCGATATTTTAGGCCATGATGTCCCGACTATAATCAGACAGCTGGAGCTTATAACTGGAGTTGATATTCAAGATGTGCCTCTAGACGACAAAAAAACAATATCTATATTCACATCGACAAAAGCTTTGAAAAAAGTTGATAAGAATTATAAAGAAGAAATAGGCAGTCTTGGAATACCTGAGTTTGGAACTAGATTTGTTAGACAAATGCTGAAAGACACAAGTCCAACGACGTTTGCCGAACTAGTTAGGATTTCTGGTCTAAGCCACGGAACAGATGTATGGATAAACAATGCTCAGGAATTGGTACGTTCGAACACTGCAAAGCTTAAAGATGTAATATCGACAAGAGACGACATTATGAACTACTTGATTCAAAATGACTTACCTCATAAAGAAGCATTTACTATTATGGAAAGAGTAAGAAAAGGTAAAGGTCTTACAGAAGAGCAAATAAGACTGATGAATCAACATGATATTCCGAAGTGGTATATAGATTCATGTAATAAAATCAAATATATGTTTCCAAAAGCACATGCGGCTGCTTATGTAATGATGTCGTTTAGAATAGCGTATTTTAAAGTGCATTATCCTCTTGCTTTCTATGCGACATATTTTTCATCTAAAGTTGCTGATTTCGACGCAGAACTGATTACAAAGGGAAAAGAAGCGGTGAGGTTTAAATTAGATGAGATCAGTAAAATCGACAAGGCGACTAAAAAAGAACAAGATCTATCGACTGTTTTAGAAGTCGCATATGAAATGTATGCTAGAGGGTTTGAATTTTTGAAAGTAAATCTTTATAAGTCGCATTATAATGAATTTAGAGTTGAAGACGGGAAAGTATTACCTCCATTGCAAGCGTTGTCTGGTGTTGGAGAAAACGTTGCTAGAAACATTTATAATGAAGGTCTAAAAGAAGAATTTATATCTAAAGAAGATTTGAGAATTAGAACTAAAAGTTCTAAGACTGTTATAGAGACTCTTGGAATACACGGTTGTCTTAAAAATATTCCGGAAACAAATCAATTGCAATTCTTGGATTTGCAAAACTTTTAAGAGTATGGTAAAATGAATGAAACATATAGGTGATTGACAAAAGAGTGGGGAGTCCCCACTCTTTGTTGTTGTAAAAGAGGAGGTTAAAAATATGGGTAAAGGAACAGTTTCACAAATAGTAAGTGAAAAAATAACACCGTTTTTAGAGGAAAAAAACTATGAATTAGTAGATATTGAATTTGTCAAAGAAGGACCTCATAGATATTTGAGAGTTTATATCGATAAGGAAGGCGGAGTTTCTCTAGATGATTGTCAGGCTGTAAGTACATTTCTCAATCAAAGATTAGACGAAATCGACCCGATTGAAGAAAATTATTATCTTGAAGTGTCTTCACCGGGAATTGAAAGAGCATTAAAAAAAGATAGTGATTTTATTAAATTCAAAGGAAAAAAAATAAAGATAAAATTATATCAAACAATTAATGGTCAAAAAACAATCATAGGTATTTTGGTTGACTATGTTGATAAACAAATAATTGTCGACAGTGAACAGGTAGAGAATAATATTGTTATCCCTAGGGATAAGGCGGCATCAGTAAAGCTAATCGCTGAATTTTAAGTAAGGAGGAAAAAAATGAAGAACGAATTATTTGATGCTATTTATCAAATTGAAAAAGATAAAGGCATTTCTGCAGATGTTTTAATAGAGTCTGTTGAAGCAGCTTTGATTACTGCATATAAAAAGAATTTTGGAAACGCTCTGAATATCAAAGTGGAAATTGATGAAAATAATGGAAAATTTAAAGTTGTAGAGGTTTTAAACATCGTAGAAGTTGTTGAAAATGAATTTGAACAAATTTCCTTAGATGAAGTAAAAGAAATCAATCCTAACTTTTCTGTAGGAGATGTATATGAAAAAGATGTAACTCCAAAGAATTTTGGTAGAATTGCAGCACTAGCAGCAAAACAAGTCATTGTTCAACGTATAAGAGAAGCAGAGAGAAATGTTATTTACAATACTTTTGTTTCAAGAGAATCTGAAATAATCACCGGTATTATTCAGAGAATTTCTAAAGGTACTATATTTGTAGATTTGGGAAGAGCCGAGGCTATGTTGTTGCCTACCGAGCAAATTGAAACTGAACATTATAAACCTGGTGATAGGATTAAGACATATATTACAGAAGTCAAAAAAACTAACAAAGCTCCTCAAATATTTGTTTCAAGAACCAATGTTGGTCTAGTTAAAAGATTATTTGAATTGGAAGTACCAGAAATACATGATGGATTGGTAGAAATAAGAAGTGTTTCTAGAGAGCCTGGATCACGTTCTAAAATTGCAGTTTATTCATCAAATGAAAATGTCGATCCAGTTGGATCTTGTGTTGGGCAAAAAGGTATCAGGGTTCAAAATGTCGTTGATGAATTAAGCGGTGAAAAAATAGATATTGTGGAGTGGAGTGAAGACCCTGGTGTTTATATCACTAACGCGTTAAGTCCATCCAAGGTTGAAAAGGTGGTAATAAAGGAAGAAATACACGGTGCATTGGTTGTTGTCCCTGATTATCAATTATCTCTTGCAATTGGACGCGAAGGACAAAATGCTAGATTGGCTGCAAAACTTACAAATTGGAAAATCGATATAAAAAGCGTGTCACAATTCAATGAAATGCAAAACAGCGAAGTTTCAATTGAAGCATAAGGAGTTGATATAATTGAAAGAAAAAAAAATTCCTTTAAGAAAATGTGTAGGTTGCAACAAACAATTCGATAAGAGAACAATGATAAGGATTGTAAAAACTAAAGAAAATGAATTTTCTGTAGATTTTACCGGCAAAGCAAATGGGCGTGGAGCCTATATTTGTAAGAAAATAGAATGCTTTGAAGCTGCTCAGAAAAAGAATGCTTTTAGTAGAGCATTTGGTATGAAAATACCTGATGAAATATATGAACAGTTAAAAAAGGAATTTACAGATGAGCAGTAAAATTTTATCTTTACTTAGTTTTGCAAGAAAATCAAATAATATCGCATTCGGTTATATGCAAGTTGCTCAACAGATTAAAAAAGGAAAAATTGAATTGATTATACTGGCAAATGATATTTCCCAAAATTCCGAAAAGAAAATCCACAAAGAAGCAGATAGACATAGTATAAATGTAATTAAATATTCAACTAAAGATGAGTTGTCCCATTCCATAGGACAATACAACAAATCTATTTTTGGAATTAAAAATAAAAGTTTTTCAAAAAAAATACTGGAATATTACTTAGAAGAAAAAAAATAACGGAGGTGATCTTTTGACAAAGGTCCGAATACATCAATTAGCTAAAGAACTGAATCTTTCAAGCAAAGTTATTATAGATGAATTATTGTCAATAGGTGTTGAAGT
>JAYENG010000243.1:0-7846 GCA_034721975.1 Bacillota bacterium | reverse complement strand
ATTTGTTGCATAAGCTGTGTCTACATTTGCAATAACAAGTACAAACAATAAGATAAAAGTCATTAACGTTCTCTTTCTCATAAATTCCATCTCCTTTTTAATATACATAAGCAATTAAATATCATGTGATTCTCTCGGAATTAAAATACCGTGCTTCCTATTCATGTACCTTCAGTTCCTACGCACTTATATAAATGTCAAAATCTCCATCTTCTGAAGTCACAGAAGTAGTTTCTCAGTTTATATCAACATTATTTCACAAACACCGTACCTTTAATCATTTGTTTTATTCAGCTGATTAGCTAATTCAGGAACCTTTGGTTGATGCATCACAAATATACAGGTTGAATTTACATTCATCGATGTCACCATCAAAGCACCACTTGCTAAGACACCCATTATTCCTTTTGTAATTAACAATTTCTTCATAATTTTCCTCCTTCACTTCATTTAGTATTACCATTTATTTCTATAAAAACTCTATCATAATTTTCCCTTTTTATATGCTATATGTCATAATCCATATGGTTTGATGTCATAACTAACAAAAATCACAGATAAAATTCTAAAAAGATATAAATCCTCGTCAGGATTTTCTGATAATTTCATATGGTATTAATTGATAATACAAGCAATAAATAGTATCATAAAACCATAGTATGGAATAAATATCTTATAAAGTTATTTATTGAATTATTTTGGAGGAATTATGTATAACATTGGAATATGCGATGACAATTATGAAATAGTTGCTCAGATCAAAGAAATCATTCAAAAATTTGCTCAAAAATCAAATGAGGAAATAGCTACTTATCTTTTTTATTCTGGTGAAGATCTATATGAATTCCTATATAAAAGGAATCAACTGGATTTGATCTTTTTGGATATCGAAATGGCTAATCTAAATGGCGTTGATCTCGGTATTAAAATTCGCTCAGAATTTAAAAATGAAGCCCTTCAAATTGTCTATATCTCAGGAAAAGATTGTTATGCAATGGATTTGTTTCAGACAAGACCATTGAATTTTTTAATCAAACCTCTCAATTCAGAAAAAATTGTACCGCTGATTGAAAAAGTAATAGAACTCAATGCAAGGCAGTGTTATTTCAGCTATAAAATAAATAGAGAATCTTTCCGCATCGCAGTCAATGAAATTTTATACTTTGAAAGCCAAGGACGGCGTATTAGAATGCTTACCCTTAAGAACGAAGTATTTTTTTACGAGAAACTGACGTATGTATCTGAATGTGTTAAAGAACATCAATTTGTTTTAATACATCATTCAATTCTAGTTAATTACAATAAAATTTCAAGATTTCTACATGACCAAGTAATCATGGAAAACGGTGATGTTCTTCCAATAAGTCAAAAATACTGGAAAGCATTTAAGCAAATACAATCATTGTATGATGGAGGAAGCAGGATATGATGTTTACAAGTTATCAAATTATCTACTTAGTCACTAGTTTATTCGGAACCTATATCATTTATAAATTAATGCGATTGTTTTATGATTATCATAAAAGTAACAGCTGGATCGAACTTGCAAGCTATTGCATATATAACATTATAATTACAACACTATATTTTGCAATTGGCATTCCTCTGCTACTATTGATTGCAAATTTCGTTGCATTTATTGGATTATCTCTTAATTATGAAGCCAAATTTTCAAAACGAATTCTAACCGCGATATATATTCTTGTCATATTGGCATCAGTGGAAATTGTTATGAGTGTTGCATCCGAATATATGGGGATTGGTATTTTAGAATCTAGCAAATTCGACAATAGTGTGTTTTTAGTTGCAGCAAAATTGATATCTTATGTTCTTGTCTTGCTATTGGAACGATATAAAAATGTAAAATTAAACTATGAGATTTCTATATGGAATTGGATAGCAGTTGTTGGAATTCCATTGTCGTTATTGTATATTGCTGTGACATTGTTTCAGTCGGTTTCTATTTCACATATGCAACTCACCATCAGTATTACAAGTCTAATTCTTATCAATATTATGGTGTTTTCTTTATATGATGCCTTGCAGGCAAGGGCTTATGAAAAAACAGAAAAGAAATTACTCCAACAACAGAACAAACACTACATTAATCAGTATAAACAAATCTATTCATCCCAAGAGACAATAAAGGCAATGATGCACGACTGGAATAATCATTTATCTGTTATAGAAAATTTGGTTAAAGAAAAAAACTTCCCTAATTTGAACAAATACATCGAAAATATTGTTAAGGAAAAAGGCAAAACATGCACCATATATACTGAGAATCTTGAATTAGACAGTATCTTGAATTTTAAACAACAACAAGCAATTGAAAATGAAATCACCTGTAATATTGAAGTGAAAATTCCAGAAATTTTAGAATTAAATGCGTATGATATGACTGTTCTTTTGGGGAATTTATTTGACAATGCAATTGAAGCTTCTGAGGAATGCAAAGAAAATTCAAAGAGGATTTCTGTTGTCATAAAATATTCAAAAGGACGATTATTTCTTCAAATGGTTAATTCTTTTGAAAATCGTATAATCTGGAACAAAGGACTACCAACAACTGATAAATCAAAGAAAGAAGATCACGGTATAGGTTTGAAACAAGTCAAAAGGATAGTAGATAAATATTCAGGTAATCTAGAAGTAATCGCCGAAAATAATGAATACAATGTCAATATTTTATTATTTCTTTCTTGATATTTTACACGAGCTTTGAACGCTTTTTTTTGTGATTCTAGCCAAAAACATGCGGCTAACATCTCTATATGAAAAAAAAGATAACAAAATCGTTATCTTTGAAGTAGATTCACAGCGATACCTAAAATGATTAAAACAAGTAAAGCGGCAATTATAAACAGTTTAAATTTCTTCTCATGCTCTTCTAATTCTGAAAACCTTTTTCTATTCTCTTTCCATTTACTCTTGTTGGCTAAACCGATCCCCATGAATATGATGCCCATGGCCAAAATTACTGGATTTTTCGTGTTGATCAGCAAAGGAACTCCTGCTCCTGTCCATGCAACACCTATGATGAAAAAAGAAAAGTAATCAACTGGTCTTTTTGACTTGTTTCTGAAAGTTATGTAATACATCACAGCTATCGCTATCAGAACAACACCCTATAAAACAAGTAAAAAACTATTCATACAAAAACACCTCAATCATTTAATACCACTAAGTTAATTATTTGATAATACATTTTCTCAATAAAAAACTTCTGCATCACAACAGAAGTTTTTGCATGTTTATTCTTTTAATCTTGGATCAAGCGCATCTCTCAAGCCATCGCCTAGAAGATTGAATCCAAGTACTGTGACCATTATCGCTAAACCGGGGTACATAACCGACCATGGTGCCTGGCGCATATAACCCCTTGAATCCGCCAGCATGGCTCCCCATTCCGATAGTGGAGGTTGAGCTCCCAATCCCAAGAAACTTAGGCCGGCCGCTTCTAATATCGCCGTTCCAATCGTCATAGTAGATTGAACAATTATCGGCGCTAAACAGTTTGGTAATATATGTTTTGTTATAATTTGAAAATCTGTACATCCTATAGAAATTGCCGCTTCAGTATATTCGTTTTCTTTTACAGATAAAACCGATGCCCTGACAATTCTTGCAAATCTAGGGACATTTACAATTCCAACCGCAATCATAGCATTCATAAGACTTGGTCCTAACGCCGATATAATAGCTAGAGCAAGTAATATCGTCGGAAATGCAAGCATTATATCAACTATTCTCATTATAATAATATCAATCATGCCACCGTAATAACCAGATAAAACACCCATGATCGTCCCTATGATCAATGCAATACCTACTGAAATAAGTCCGATTTGCACTGAAATTCTAGCCCCATAGATTATTCTACTCAACACATCTCTTCCCTGAGAATCAGTACCGAACAAAAATTCTGATGAAGGCGCATTATGTCTTAAACTAAGTTGTCCGACAATCGGATCGTGCGGTGCAATCAACGGTGCAAATATTGCAAAGAATATAAGCAATCCTACTATGAATAACCCAACCATGGAAGTTCTACTTTTTTTAAGTCTTCTAAACACATTTGCCCAAAGACCTGTAACTTCATTTTTATTTTTTTTAATATTTTTACCCATTATATCTCTCCTTACTAATCTAATGAAATTCTTGGGTCAATAAACATATAAGTGATATCTACAATTAGATTAACAAAGACAAAGAAAAATGCTATAACCAATATCCCACCTTGAACCATAGGATAATCTCTCGCCATAATCGAAAGGTACATCTTTCGTCCTAATCCTGGCAAAGAAAATACCGTTTCAGTCATAACCGCTCCACCTAAAAGCAAACCTATCTGCAACCCAATCACTGTTATGATTGGTAAAAATGCATTTTTAATCGCATGTTTGAAAATAACTACTTTTTCTGATAAACCCTTTGCTCTTGCGGTTCTTATATAGTCTTGCCTCATTACTTCAAGCATACTCGAACGGGTCATTCTCGCAATAATTGCCATAGGAATAGTTGATAGTGCAACACTCGGCATAATCAAGTGCATAAGTCCATCCTTAAAAGCTGCAAAATTTCCAGCTAATAAAGTATCTATTAAAATGAGATTAGTTATTCTCGGAATATCAAAATTTACTGCCAATCTCCCCGAGGCGGGAAATATCCCTAATTTATACGAAAATAACCATATCATTAATAATCCAAGCCAAAATATAGGCATAGAAACGCCAAATAAAGCGCCTACCATACTTACATTATCAAAAATTGAATACTGTTTTATAGCAGCAATCGTACCTGCCGCTATTCCTACAACCACCGCAATAATCATCGCGACTATTGTCAATTCGATCGTAGTAGCAAATGCCGTAACTAATTCTATCTTAACTTTTTCATTCGTAATTATCGAAGTCCCTAAATCACCTTTTGCAATATTTTTGACAAAAGAAAAATATTGAACATATAATGGTTCATTCAAACCTAGTTTTTCTTGTAATTCTATAACAGCTTCAGCCGTAGCTCTTTCTCCAAGGATAACCCTTGCTGGATCACCAGGAATAAAATGCAAAATTGAAAAAGCTAGAATACTTACTCCAATCAAGACCGGTATTACTAATAGGATTCTTTTAGTGATCGCATTGCCCATAGTTGATTCTCCCCCTAATTCTTAAAACAAATGGGGGCAAAGGCCCCCATTTATTTAATTATCCTTTAATCTACAATATCCACTTGCCAGAATGTAGATTCGCCACCAGTAGGGTGAGGAACGTAATTCTTAACAGCTTTTCTAGCTGCAATCGGTGGAGTTGAATGCACTAGCGGAATCCACGGTGCATCATTATGAATAATAACTTGTGCTTCTTCGTATAATTTTGCTCTCTTTTCTTGATCTGATTCAATTTGTGCAGCAATTAATATATCATGTAATTCATCGCTCTTATAAAATGCTACATTACCTGCAGAACCGATATTCGCATTATCTTTATCTAACAAAACATAAATAAAGTTATCGGGGTCACCATTATCTCCAGTCCAACCTAGCAAGTAAGTATCATGCTCGCCATTTTGTCCTTTTTCTAGATAAGTGGCCCAATCCATTGTAACTATTTCAGCAGTAACGCCTACAGCAGCAAATTGTTGTTGCAATGCTGTAGCAATTTCTTTAGGTTGAGGCATATATGGACGCGCAACAGGCATTGCCCATAGAGTTGTTTCAAAACCATCTGGATATCCTGCTTCAGCCAATAATTCTTTTGCTTTTTCAGGATTGTATTCATATTCTTCGACTGCATCATTATAACCCCATAGAGATGGTGGTAATGGATTCTTAGCAGTTTCTGCCAATCCGGCATAAAACGCATCAATGATACCTTTCTTGTCAACGGCATAGTTCAATGCTCTTCTTACTTTAACATCATCAAAAGGCTCTTTCATCATATTCATAGCCACATAACCAACATTCATAGAAGGTCTTAAATATAAATCTAGATTTGGGTCATCAGTAACGATTTGAGCATCGTCAGGGCTAACACCAATCATCATATCGATAGTTCCAGATTGAAGTTCTAATAATCTAGCTGAATTATCAGGAATAGTTCTGAATATCATTTTGTCCAATAATGGGCCTTCTCCCCAATACTCTTCATTTTTCTCTAAAATAATTTTATCATCTTTAATCCATTCTACAAATTTGAAAGGACCAGTTCCTACTGGATTCTTAAAGACGTTTTCACCGTATTCATCAAAAGCAGCCGGACTCATAATAGCAAAACTAGGCATTGCCAAATTGCTTAAGAATGGTGCTGAAGGTGAATTCAATTCTATTTGTACAGTGAACTCATCAATAACTCTGACTTCTTTTACGATTCCAGGGTATCCACCGAACATATATCCCCAGTACTCAAAGTTTTCGCCTGGAAATCTATATTCATTGTCTTCATACATCCAACGTTCAAAATTAAATTTAACTGCTTCAGCGTTGAAATCAGTACCATCATGGAATTTAACGCCTTCTCTTAATTCAAATTCCCAAATTGTACCTTCTTCGTTGATAGTTCCCCAACTAGTTGCCAATGCAGGGATAATAGCAGTATTGTCTACTTCATAATCAACTAAAGTATCAAGAATACTTCTTGCAACATAGAATGATTCTCCATCAGTAGCATTTGAAGGATCTAAACTAACACTATCTCCACTTCTGGCAAAAATTAAAACTTTTTCTTTAGGTGTTTCTGGTTCTGTTACTTCTGGTGTAGTTTCAGTATCAGTTGGTTCTGGTTCAGTCGCTTCTGGTTCTGTAGAACTACATCCTACAAGAGCAAATGAAACCACTAAAGCAAATAGCAATACTAAAACAAACAACTTGTTCTTCATTTTTAATTCCCCCTTTTTTTATTAAAGAAACTATCAGTTATATTTATGTAACACTAGCCTTACGGCAAAGTTTCTTTTAAACATTTACATGATGACAGGCCACGGCGTGATCATCATTAATCTGTTTCAACTCAGGTTTTTGAGTTTTGCAAATTTCCGTCGCATATCTGCATCTTGTATGAAACTTGCATCCTGAAGGTGGATTTGTCGGACTAGGAATATCCCCTTCTAATATTATTCTGTCCTTTTTCGCCTTTGGATCTGGTCTAGGTATCGATGATAGCAAAGCCTGGGTATATGGATGCAGTGGATTATCATATAAATCCTTATATTCTGAAATTTCTACAATTGTTCCCAAGTACATAACTGCAACTCTATCGCTTATATGTCTTACAACACTCAAATCATGTGCAATAAAAATCATTGTAAGATTAAACTGCTTTTGTAAATCTTTTAATAAATTTATTGTCTGTGCTTGTATCGATACATCTAAAGCAGATACAGGTTCGTCACATACAACCAATTTGGGATTCGCACTCAATGCCCTGGCTATACCCACTCTTTGCCTTTGTCCTCCACTAAATTCATGAGGATATCTTGTGGCGTGATATGGACTAAGCCCTACAATAGCAAGCAATTCTTCCACTCTCTTGTGCCTGCTTTTTTTATCACCGATTCCAAAATTCTTCATAGGCTCCATTATAGTTTCCCCAACAGTCAGTCTCGGATTCAATGAAGCATATGGATCTTGAAATATAAATTGCATATTTCTTCTCATCTTTCTAATTTCATTTTTTGATAAATCAGCAAGAATTTTGCCATCAAACTTGACTTCTCCAGCTGTCGGTTCTAACAATCGCAAAAGACATCTACCTGTAGTCGATTTTCCACAACCGCTTTCACCTACAATTCCAAGCGTTTCTCCTTCATTTAAAACGAACGATACGTCTTCTACAGCTTTTACGTAATC
>JAYENG010000242.1:0-7906 GCA_034721975.1 Bacillota bacterium | reverse complement strand
CTAATATTTTAACTTTGATAAGAATTCTAATGGTTCCATTTTTACTTATTTTCATGTTAGTAGATTCTATTCAAAATTTTATTATTGCATTGATAATTTTTTCAATAGCTTCTTTTACTGATTTTTTAGATGGGTATATTGCTAGAAAGCATAATTTAATAACAAAACTTGGTAAATTGATAGATCCATTGGCAGACAAGATATTAACTATTTCTGCATTTGTTGCATTAACATATTTGAAGTTGATAAATCCATGGATTGTTATTGCAATTATAAGCAGGGAGCTTATCGTTAGTGGATTTAGGACTGTTGCTGCTACGGAGGGCAGGGTGATTGCTGCTAGTTACTGGGGAAAATTGAAAACTAATTTTCAAATGTTTACGATAATTATCATATTGCTGTCTCCTTATTTTGATGTTGTCAATAGTTATTATATAGATGATATTTTTGCGTGGATAACATTGGCATTGACAATTATATCTGCTGTCGATTATATTGTTAAAAATCTCGAAGTATTAAAGGAGTAATTGATGAAAGCGACCATATTAACTATAGGAAATGAATTGTTATCCGGTAAAACTCTTAATACAAATAGTCAATTCTTATCAATGCAATTAAATAGCTTGGGTTTTGAAGTCGTCAAGCATATAACTATAGAAGATGATGAAGTAAATATCATTAGGATAATTGACGAACTGGCAAATGATGTTGACTTAATAGTTACAACCGGCGGATTAGGACCTACTTATGACGATATTACTGTTTCTTCAATAGCAAAATCGTTAGAATGTGAAATGATATTTTTTGAAAATGTCATGAAAGATATTAAAGAAAAATTTTCAAAATACAATAGTAAAATGGGACAAAACAATATTTCTCAGGCGTATTTTCCCAAGGAATCGATAATCTTGAAAAACAGATATGGAACTGCAGCTGGAATGTACTTAGAGCATGAAAAAGTATGCGTTGTATCATTGCCTGGACCTCCTAATGAAAACATTCCAATGTTCAATGAATTTGTTGTTCCATTATTGGAAAAAATGGGCAACGGTAAAATAAACATTAAAGATATCGTATTATTTGGTGTTGGAGAATCGAATGTTGAAGAGATTTTAAATAAAGAACTTCAATATGATGGAACTATTAGAATAGCCACTTATATAAAACCTAGATATGTAATTATTCGTTTGACTTCAAAGGACCATTGTACAATAGAAAAATACTCGAAGCTTATCATTAAAATATTTGATAAGAATATTGTTGGATTCGATGGTATGAACTTAGAAAAAAATGTCGTTGAGTTATTAAAGAACAGACATTTTCATTTGTCTTTAGCCGAGAGTTGCACCGGTGGAATGATTTCATCAATGATAGTGAATGTTCCTGGTTCCTCTGAAGTTTTAGAACGCTCTATTGTAACTTATAGCAATAAAGCCAAGGTTGATGAACTTAATGTTTCTACACAATCGATTGAAACGCATGGGGCTGTAAGTGAAGTAGTTGCAAGAGAAATGGTCGAAGGTTTATATAATAAAACAAAGTCGGATATTTGTGTTTCAATTACAGGTATAGCTGGACCAGATGGTGGGTCAAAAGACAAACCGGTTGGCCTTGCATATATTGCTATAAAATCTTCAAAGGACACTGTAGTTGAAAAATATATTTTTTTCGGTGATAGGAATAACATCAGACATAAAGCTGCATTATGTGTTTTAAATTTGATTCGCTTGGAATTTTTTGAATAATCTATTGTAATAAAGTAGATAATTAGGTATACTTATAAGGAACAAACGTTCGAGATTGAAAGGTGGTATATATGAAAGATAAAGCTAAAGCGCTTGATAGTGTGCTTTCTCAGATTGAAAAACAATTTGGAAAAGGATCTATAATGAGAATGGGTGATGAAGGTCCTATTGCAAAAATAGAATGTATTCCTACAGGTTCATTGGAATTAGATATTGCTTTGGGAATAGGAGGGATTCCAAGAGGCAGAATTACTGAAATATATGGTCCTGAGGCTTCTGGAAAAACTACGATTACTTTACATATTATTGCTGAAGCACAAAAGAAAGGTGGAATTGCAGCTTTTATTGACGCTGAGCATGCATTAGATCCGACATACGCTAGAAATATTGGCGTGGATATTGATAATTTGATTTTATCTCAACCAGACACTGGAGAACAGGCTTTAGAAATTGTAGATGCTCTTGTTAGAAGCAATGCTATAGATATTATTGTTATTGACTCGGTAGCGGCTTTGGTTCCTAAAGCGGAAATTTCTGGTGAAATGGGAGATTCTCATGTAGGATTACAAGCTCGGTTGATGTCTCAAGCACTTAGAAAACTTGCTGCGGTTATAAATAGATCTCATACATCTGTTGTCTTTATTAATCAATTGAGAATGAAAATTGGAGTTATGTTTGGTAATCCTGAGACGACTACAGGTGGGAATGCTCTTAAGTTCTATTCTACAATAAGATTAGATGTTAGAAGAATCGATAGTATTAAAAAAGATAATGAAATCCTCGGTAATAGAACTAGAGTTAAAGTTGTTAAAAACAAGGTTGCTTCGCCTTTCAAAAAAGCTGAATTCGATATTATGTATGGAGAAGGAATTTCAAAATCTGGAAGCATATTAGATTCTGCAGTGAATGGCAACATAGTGAAAAAGGCAGGGTCTTGGTTTAGTTACAACGATACTAGATTGGGCCAAGGTCGTGAAAATGTAAAAGCCTATCTTGAAGATAATATTGAAATGATGAATGAAATAGAAACAAAAGTAAGGGATATAAATGGACTTACTTTTGAAGAAGATAATAATTGATTAACACAAAAAGAAGTAGTTATACTGCTTCTTTTTGTGTTATAATGAATATGGTAGTTTTAGCCTATTAACAAATGTTTATATAATATAATAATGGAAATATAAAAAAAATAAGGGAGGTGGCACTATTAATAATTATTTAATAATTATTGCTGTAGGCGTATCCTTTCCTGTTGGGTTGTTGTTTGGATATACATTGCGTAAAGCGATTGCTGAGAAGAAAATTAAAAGCGCTGAGGATCAAGCTGATTTTATAATTTTAGAAGCCAAAAAACAAGCGGAAACAACAAAAAAGGAAATGCTGATTGAAGCAAAAGAAGAAGTTCATGCAATGAGAATTGAACTTGAAAAAGAGACAAGAGAAAGACGTAATGAACTCCAAAAAATCGAAAGACGAAATTTGCAAAAAGAAGAATCTTTGGATCATAAATTAGTACAGTTTGAAACTAGAGAGAAAACTATCACAAATAAAGAAAAAGAACTGGACCGTATTGAAAGTAGAGTTAAATCATTACATGATAAACAAATACAAGAACTTGAAAGAATTGCGTTGTTGACAGTTGAAGATGCAAGAAATCAGTTGTTGTATGATGTGGAAAAAAATCTTACTCATGAAAAAGCTGTTATGATTAAAAATATGGAAAGTGAAGCTAAATTAAAAGTTGATAAAAAGTCAAAAGAAATATTAGCTTATGCAATTCAGAAATGCGCTGCAGACTATGTTGCAGAATCTACAGTATCAGTCGTTACGTTACCAAATGAAGAAATGAAGGGGCGTATAATAGGACGTGAAGGAAGAAACATCAGAGCTTTAGAGACAATTACTGGTGTGGATTTAATTATTGATGATACTCCAGAAGCTGTAATTTTATCTTCATTCGATCCTGTGAGACGAGAAATCGCAAAAACAGCATTGGAAAAATTGATTGTGGATGGACGTATTCATCCAGCAAGAATTGAAGAAATGGTTGAAAAATCAAAACGTGAAATGGAAGAACAATTGAAAGAAGAAGGTGAAAACGCTACTTTTGATTTAGGTATTCATAACATTCATCCAGAACTAATCAAGTTAATAGGCAGATTAAAGTATAGAACTAGTTATGGACAAAATGTGCTCAAGCATTCTCTTGAAGTTGCATATTTAGCTGGAACAATGGCTGCTGAATTAGAAGTTGATGTCAGAATCGCAAAACGAGCAGGGTTATTACATGATATTGGTAAAGCACTCGATCACGAAATCGAAGGAACTCATGTTGAAATCGGTATGAATCTTTTGAAAAAATATAAAGAATCAAAAGCAGTTATACATGCAATGAGTACTCATCATGGTGATTATGAACCTGAGACAATTGAAGCGATATTGGTTACAGCCGCTGATGCAATTTCAGCTGCAAGACCTGGTGCTAGAAGAGAAACTCTTGATAATTATGTAAAAAGACTCGAAGCACTTGAAAATATTACAAATAGTTATGAGAGTGTTGAAAAATCTTATGCTATACAAGCTGGTAGAGAAGTTAGAATCATGGTTGTACCTGAAAAGATAAATGATGATGAAATTGTTGTACTAGCTAAAGATGTTAGTAAGCGAATTGAAGATGAATTAGATTATCCTGGACAAGTAAAAGTCCATATAATTAGAGAAACAAGAGCAATAGAGTATGCAAAATAGTCCTTTTAAAGGGCTATTTGTTTTTTTTGACAAAATTAAAAGAGGATTTACTAAAAAAATATAGAATAAGTAAATATCTAGATTAATATTTTGCAATGGAAATAATATTTTTTATGCTATTAAGGAGGAGTAATTGTGGAAGTATTAAAAGTTTCATCGAAGTCAAACCCAAATTCAGTTGCGGGAGCACTAGCGGGAGTTATTAGAGAACACGGGATGGCAGAAATTCAAGCAATCGGAGCTGGAGCAATTAATCAGTCAATCAAAGCTATAGCTATAGCTAGAGGTTTTGTTGCACCAACAGGAATTGATTTAGTTTGTATTCCGGCATTTACCGACGTGGAAATCGACGGTGAAGAACGGACAGCAATTAAATTAATTGTACAGCCAAGATAAATAAATATATTAAAGGGGGATTATTTTGGAAGTATTAAAAGTTTCATCTAAGTCGAATCCTAATTCAGTTGCTGGTGCAATAGCTGGAGTTATTAGAGAACATGGGATGGCAGAAATTCAAGCAATCGGAGCTGGAGCAATCAATCAGTCCGTAAAAGCTATAGCTATAGCTAGAGGTTTTCTTGCACCAACAGGGATAGACTTGATTTTTATACCTGCATTTACGGAAGTGGAAATAAATGGTGAAGAAAGAACTGCTATTAGATTAATTTTACAACAAAAATAAAAGACCAGATTATTCTGGTCTTTTTTTATACTTGAAAAAAAACAATATTTCGTATAAAATAAATACGAACAAAATTATAATATTCTAATTAAATATTCGGGAGGAACCATGAAACCTTTTTATGAAAATCCATTAGAAACAAGATATGCCAGTAAAGAAATGCTAGAAATATTTTCTCCGGATTATAAATTTTCAACATGGAGAAAACTATGGATTGCATTAGCAGAGTCTGAAAAAAGTTTGGGATTGAATATAAGCAACGTCCAAATAGAAGAGATGAAAAATCATATTGATGATATAGATTATGATGTTGCTTCAATGTATGAAAAAAAATTCAGACATGATGTAATGGCTCATGTGCATACATTTGGAGAGGTATGCCCAAATGCAAAACCAATAATTCATCTTGGTGCGACAAGTGCCTTTGTTGGCGACAATACCGATATTATTCAAATGCGAGAAGCTTTATATTTAGTTAGGAATAAATTGGTATATTTAATGAATAAACTTTCAGAGTTTTCTATAAAATATAAAGATTTACCGACTTTAGGATTTACTCATTTTCAACCGGCGCAATTAACTACTGTAGGGAAAAGAGCAACATTATGGTTAATGGATTTATTGCTTGATTTTGAATATATCGAGTTTACAATAGATCAGTTAAGGTTAAGAGGAGTAAAGGGTACAACAGGAACTCAAGCCAGCTATTTAAATTTATTTAACAACGATCATGAAAAAGTAAAAAAACTTGATCAACTTATTTCAGACAAGTTCAATTTTAAAGGACCTATGCCTGTTACAGGACAGACTTATTCGAGAAAGATTGATTCAATGGTGCTAAACTCTATTAGCAATATTGCACAATCAATGCATAAAATTACTAATGATATTAGACTTTTACAACATCTTAAGGAGATTGAAGAACCTTTTGAAAAAAGTCAAATTGGTTCGTCTGCAATGGCTTATAAAAGGAATCCAATGAGAAGTGAAAGAATTGCCGCACTTAGCAGGTTTGTAATAGTGGGGGCGATCAATCCTCAACTGACTCAAAGCGCTCAGTGGTTTGAAAGAACACTAGATGACAGTGCCAATAAGAGACTAGCTATTCCTGAAAGTTTTCTAGCGATTGACTCGATAATCGACATTGCTATTAATATAACTTCGAATTTGGTAGTTTATCCAAAAGTCATTGAAAAACATGTAATGTCAGAGCTCCCATTCATGGCAACAGAGAATATTATCATGGAGGCTGTAAAAAAGGGTGGGGACAGGCAAGAATTGCATGAAGCGATTAGAATACACTCTATGGAGGCTGGTAAACAAGTTAAAGAATACGGACTCGAAAATGATTTGCTTGAGAGAATATTTAAAAATCCAATTTTCAAATTGAATGAAAATGATATTTCAAAGTTGTTGAATCCAAATGATTATATAGGCAGATCATCTGAGCAAGTTGATGAATTTATTAAGGAAAATATAGTACCGATTTTAAGTAAATATTTAAACAAAGAAAGAATTAATGTAGAATTAAAAGTATAAAGACTCCTAGGAGTCTTTATTTTTTGACAAGTATGATTATATTAAAATATTTATCAATGATTTATTTTGGTTGAAATATCAACTATAAAGTTTTATACTGTATTTATAAAAGGATGTGATAATATTGCCTATCAGAAGTAATTTTTTAAGAGAGATTGAAAAAATTGCAAGAAGTCTTAATATCATTTATTCTAAAAAATATATTAAGTACGGTTTAAAACGTGGTCAGTATTCATATTTGATATTTATAAATGAAAATCCAGGACTCAGCCAACTTGATTTAGTCAATTCCTTGAACATCGATAAAACGACCGTTGCAAAAGCTTTAAAAAAATTGGAAATAAAGAAGATTATTTTTAGACAAAAGGATATAGATGACAAACGAATTTTAAGAACTTATCCAACACAGTCTGGCAGAGAAATATATCAAGAAGTAATTTCGGAAGAAAATAAACTTCTAAATAGTTTATCGACTACATTTAATGAAAGGGAAAAAAGAGATATCAGAACATTTTTAGAAAAAATATCTAAAAATATTGATAATGAATGGAAATCTTCAAGGAATTATCTATATACTGGTTTGATTCAAAAGGCTGATATGAACGATATTGCATCATTTAGCAATATTATAGATTACCGCATTGATCATTACTATTATATATATATATATAAAGAAAAAATGGTCGGTTTTATAGAATTGAGCTATGACGAATATAAAAAGTATGACAATCTTAATTGGTCGCTTAGTAATCCTTCAATTTTTATTGAAAATCTATATGTCCTCGAATCATACAGGGGAATGGGATTTGGCTATGAGTTAATAAAAGAAATCAGTAAATTTGCTGATGAGTTAAATACAAAATATATAAAAATCGTTATCGAGGATAAAAATATACCAATGTTGAAATTGATAAACTTGCTTGAATTTAGATTTGTAGACGAATATATCGACGAGGATATGCAAATTACAAAATATTGCTTTGAAAAAATAATATAATTCATATGTGAACTGGAAATAAACTACAATAATTTAAACGTTTTCTCTATGTAAGCTTTGAGTATTATTATGATTCTAGCAAAAATTTAAAAATACATGTCAACCGTTTTTAAAAATGTCCCAGAATAAGTGAAACATTAGCACCAATTTTATTGGTGCTTTAATCTGTCTATAATTAATAGATAATAGCTTGAG
>JAYENG010000241.1:2640-8113 GCA_034721975.1 Bacillota bacterium | reverse complement strand
TGTTGATTCCTAGACCCGATACTGAAATTTTGGTTGAAAGCGTATTAGAGAGAATCGACAATATGAATAAAGATAGGATTGATGTACTTGACATAGGCGCTGGCAGCGGCGCTGTAGCGATTTCCATTGATTTACTCAGTGGAAAATCAAATGTGCTTAGCGTAGATATATCTTTAGAGGCTTTAGAAGTGGCTAATCTTAATAATAAGAGATTGAATGCAAATGTGGAATTTGTACTTAGTGATGTATTCGGCAATGTGGAAGGTACGTTCGATGTGATTGTGTCTAATCCTCCATATATTGAAAAGGCCGAGTATGAGACTTTGGATAAGAACGTAAAAGACTTTGAACCCACGCTTGCATTAAAGGCAGAAAATGGCGGACTTTTCTTTTATGAGAAAACAATTGAAGAATCATTCGATTATTTAAAAAAAGGTGGTATACTTGCTTTTGAAGTCGGATACAATCAAAGCGCGGTAATAATGCAATTAATGGCTGAAAAAGGCTATGAAAATATAAGTGTCATTCAAGATTTATCCGGAATAAATAGGGTGGTTCTTGGATATAGAGGTGAAAAAAATGTTTGATAAATTAGATTTTATTGTAGATAAGTACGAAGAATTAAGCGAAAAAATCGCTGATCCTGAAATCGTAAATGACAACAAGACTTGGCAAAAGTACATGAAAGAACATAGTGATTTAACACCGATAATCGAAGCGTATACGGAATATAAAAATGTTAAAATGAATATTGAAGAAGCAAAAGAGCTTATGTATTCAGGAGATGATGATTTAAAAGAACTTGCCAAGATGGAAATTGAAGAGTCGACCGAGCGGATAGAAGAGTTGGAGATTGAATTGAAGAAACTGTTGCTACCCAAAGACCCTAATGACGATAAAAATGTAATTGTCGAAATTAGAGCTGGGGCAGGTGGTGATGAAGCGGGTCTTTTTGCCGGCGAACTTTTAAGGATGTATATCCGTTATGCCGAGGGTAGAAGATGGAAAGTCGATATAATCAATATTTCGGAAACCGGTGTAGGTGGAGTTAAAGAAGCATCTTTTCAGATAACTGGCAAGAGAGCGTATTCTAGATTAAAATATGAGAGTGGTGTTCATAGAGTGCAGAGAGTTCCAGAGACGGAATCTGGAGGACGTATTCATACTTCTACTGCAACGGTTGCAGTGCTTCCGGAGGTGGAAGATGTAGATGTGGATATCAGTCAAAATGATTTGAAAGTAGATGTATACAGATCTTCTGGAAATGGTGGACAAAGTGTAAACACAACTGATTCAGCAGTAAGAATCACTCATGTTCCTACCGGAATGGTTGTTACCTGCCAAGATGGAAAATCGCAGCTTAAGAATAAGGATAAGGCCATGAAAGTTTTAAGAGCAAGATTATATGACCTTAAGCTAGAAGAACAAAACAAGGAAATTGCAGACGAGAGAAAATCTCAAGTCGGAACTGGAGATCGTTCTGGCAAGATAAGAACATATAATTTTCCGCAGGGAAGAATCACAGACCATAGAATTAATTTAACTGTTTATAAGATGCAAAGTTTTTTAGAAGGTGAAATCGACGATATGATTGATGCGTTGATTACAAGTTTTCAAGCAGAAGAACTAAAAAAGATTGATGGATAATACAAAATGACTCAATCCAAAATATTATATTTGGAGGAAAATTGTGAGATCGGAATATATATATCTAGTCAATATTGCGGTGATGTTGTTAGCCGCCAATATTGGTGGAATAATCAGTAAAAAATTTAAACAACCAGCTGTGCTTGGGCAAATACTAATGGGTGTCATACTAGGTATGGGTATAATGGTAAAAACAGAATTAGTGACACATTTAGCAGAGATAGGTGTAATATTTTTGATGTTTATCGCTGGACTTGAGACTGATATAGATGAGCTTAAAGAGTCGAGTAAATCATCTTCATTGATTGCACTTGGAGGAGTGATTTTCCCCTTTGCATTTGTAGGTGGAGCGACTTATTTTCTAACTAATGATTCTTCAATAAGCATATTTATGGGAATTATTGCTACAGCGACATCTGTCAGTATCAGCGTTCAGACATTGAGAGAAATAGGTAAGTTGAGAACAAAGCAGGGCATTACCATCTTAGGAGCTGCAATCATTGATGATATTGTGGGTATCCTGCTATTGACGATCGCTATCGGAATAATAAGTCCTGAATCGAACGTTAATGTATTTTTGGTTCTTGGTAAAATAGTTGTATTTTTCATAATTACTGTCATGTGTGGAATAGCCATAACTAAATTATTAAGAATGCTTGAACTGAAAATAAATTTTGAAGATAAAATAGTAACTTATGCGATTATTGTTTGTTTCTTTTTGGCGTTTTTGTCAGAGGAACTCGGCGTTGCGGCGATTACGGGAGCGTATTTTTCAGGTGTTGTCTTTTCCATGACATCATTTAGGCATAGGGTATCTCATGATATCAATAAAATCGCTTCATCGATTTTCACACCATTGTTTTTTGTCGCTATAGGTATGGGCGTAGATTTAAAGGGTGCTATGGCTGGCTTGGGAATGGGGTCGATACTTATTATAGTTGCGATATTGGGTAAAATAATAGGTGGCGGACTAGGTGCGAAGTTGTCTGGATTCAATAAGGATGAAGCTCTACAGATCGGTATAGGTATGGTGCCTAGAGCTGAAGTTGCAATCATTATAGCTAACTTGGGTTTGAAATTGAATGTGATTTCAGATAAGGACCTTTCAATAGTGATTTTGATGGTGCTTGTTACAACGCTTGTTACCCCGTCGTTACTTAAATGGTCGTTTTCAAGGGTTGAATAGATAGAACGTTGTTCTATCTATAACTATATAACGGGATGTTATTTATGAAGAAAAATACAATAATTATTAGAGAAAATAGAATAGATGAAGCTTCGAGAGCTTTGAGAGAAGGAAAACTTGTTGTTTTTCCGACTGAAACGGTATATGGATTGGGTGCAAACGTATATGATGAAGAAGCTGTAAAAAATATTTTTGTTGCCAAAGGAAGACCTTCTGATAATCCTTTAATAGTGCATATTTCAGATATTGATCAATTAAGAGATTTAGTCAGAGAAATTCCTGAATATGCTCAATCGTTGATAGATGCATTTTGGCCGGGACCACTTACTTTAGTCATGAAAAAATCCGATTTAATTCCTGAAATAATTACTGGAGGGCTAGATACTGTGGCTATAAGAATGCCGAATAATCCGGTGGCGTTGAAGTTGATCAACCTTTCTGGAGTTCCCATAGCAGCTCCAAGTGCCAATATTTCTGGCAGACCTAGTCCGACAAGCGAGATACATGTAATAGAGGATCTCGGCGGGCGAGTTGATTATATTATTCTTGGCGGAGATACTTCAGTCGGTTTAGAATCAACAGTGCTTGACATTAGTGGGAAGACACCTCGGATATTAAGACCGGGTCATATTACATATGAGGATATTCGTGAAATCATCGGACGACTTAAATATGATTCACATTTAACTGATGAAAACATCACGCCGAAATCGCCGGGTATGAAATACAGGCATTATTCTCCCGAGGCTAAAGTGATAATAGTTGAAGGTAGATACATCAGAAGAAAAATGCTTAGCATGATAGATGATTATGCTGATCAAGGAATAAAAGTAGGTGTAATGGGTACAGATGAGCTTTTAAAAGATTTTAAAGATGTTGTTTGTTGTTCATTAGGGGATACGAAAAAAATATCTGTAGTAGGAAATAGACTGTTCAGATGTTTGAGAGATTTAGATCGGCAAAAAGTCGATGTAATATTGGCGGAGTCTTTTGATAGAGAGGGGCTCGGTGTCGCTATAATGAACCGCTTGGAAAAAGCTGCTGGTTATCATATCATTAATTCAGAGGAGGACATATAATGAAAATAGGAATGGGTAGTGATCATGGTGGTTATGAATTAAAGGAATTTATTAAGGAATACCTTGAAACCGAGAAACATGAAGTTGTCGACTATGGAACTTATTCAACAGAGTCGGTAGATTATCCTGATTATGGAGAGAAAGTAGCAAAAGCTGTTGTTGAAGAAGAAATAGAAGCAGGAATCATCATATGTGGGACAGGACTAGGAATTTCCATGGCTGCCAACAAGGTTGACGGTATACGCGCGGCTGTAGTCAGTGAAGAGTATAGTGCGAGAATGGCAAAGGTGCATAACAATGCAAACATTCTAGCTATGGGTGGCAGAGTAGTTGGAAAAGATTTGGCAAAAAGTATAGTCGATGCTTACTTGAATGCTGAATTCGAAGGTGGAAGACATCAAAAACGCATTGATAAAATAATGAATATAGAAAATAGATAGGGAGATGTAAATTATGAGCAAGGTATTTGAAATGAATCATCCTTTAATCCAACATAAGTTGACGTTGATTAGAGACAAGAACACCGGGTCTAAAGAATTTAGAGAATTAGTCAAAGAAGTTTCTAT
Source organism: Bacillota bacterium (assembly GCA_034721975.1). Lineage (GTDB taxonomy): Bacteria > Bacillota > Clostridia > Peptostreptococcales > Acidaminobacteraceae > DAOURC01. Next base: position 3,635 of record JAYENG010000241.1, on the reverse strand, counting down.
GTTGTTGGCATATGAAGTGACCAGAGATTTACCATTAGAAGATACGGAAGTTGAAACTCCGATTCAAGTAACTAAATCAAAAGTTTTAGCTGGAAGGAAATTGGGAATAGTTCCAATTTTAAGAGCCGGTCTTGGAATGGTTGACGGATTTTTAAATTTGTTGCCTGCGGCAAGAGTCGGACACGTTGGCCTTTATAGAGATCCTGAGACATTGAAGCCGGTTGAGTATTATGTGAAATTGCCGAGTGATGTAAATGAAAGAGAATTGATTGTCGTTGATCCGATGTTGGCTACTGGCGGAAGTGCGAATGCAGCTATTGGTTTTTTAAAAGACAGAGGGGCTGAGATGATAAAATTCGTTTGCCTGATAGGTTGTCCAGAAGGTATTGCGGCAGTGCAGAAAATGCATCCTGATGTAGATATTTATGTTGCATCAATTGATGAAAAATTGAATGAACATGCATACATAGTTCCTGGACTAGGTGATGCAGGAGATAGGTTGTATGGAACCAAATAATACCCAGAAAAAGGTCTAGCATTTAGATCTTTTTCTATTATTTAATTATTACAAAGTTGATATATTTACAACAATGTTGTAAATTATGAATATGGATATTTTTTAATAAACATAAATATTTGATTATTTGAATATTTGTATTATAATTGTCTAGAGGTGTTTTATGACACAAAAGAGAAAAGATAAGATTAATTATTATTTAGATATAGCCGAGATAGTTTTAAAAAGAGGAACATGCCTTAGAAGGAACTATGGAGCGATTATTGTAAATAACGATGAGATTATTGCAACCGGGTATACTGGAGCACCGCGAGGCAGGAAAAATTGTATTGATTTGGGCTATTGCATAAGGCGGAAATTAGAGGTTCCAAGAGGAACCAAGTATGAGCTTTGCCGAAGTGTACATGCTGAAGCAAATGCGATTATTTCAGCTTCAAGAAAAGATATGATCGGTGCAGATTTATTTCTAGTGGGAATT
>JAYENG010000241.1:0-2540 GCA_034721975.1 Bacillota bacterium | reverse complement strand
TTATGTAGAGAATGCGAATAGTTGCTCTATGTGTAAAAGAATGATTATCAATGCAGGTATCAATAGGGTTGTCATTAGAGATAATTTAGAAAATTATCGAACTATAGATGTTTTAGAATGGATTGAACACGATGATTCTTTGGATAGTCAAATAGGATATTAATGAGGTGCTGTTTTGTTTAAATATATCTTTGCTTTTGTTGTTGCAGGAATCTCAAGTGCTGTTTTAACTCCGCTTGTTATCGCTTTGGCCTACAAAATAGGTGCAGTAGATATGCCTGACGACAATAGAAGAGTGCATACTGAACCAGTTCCTCGAATTGGTGGATTGGCTATTTTCCTAGCTTTTTTAATTTCAATAGCGATATTTTCGGATTTGAACAGTCAAAAAATGTTTGGCTTGATTTTTGGATCTTTTGTTATAGTTGCAGGTGGATTAATAGATGATGTAAAAGGATTGGATGCAAAACCAAAGCTGATAATTCAAATTGTTGCAGCATCGATTCTTTACTATTATGGTTTTAGAATAGAATTTTTTACTAATGTGTCTAATCTAGACTTGATTGTGAATTTGGGTTTCTTAAGTTACCCGATTACTGTATTTTGGATAGTAGGCATTACAAACACCATTAACCTTATAGATGGTTTAGATGGATTGGCGGTTGGAATCAGTACTATAGCCGCAATTACTCTAGCCTACGTATCTTTTACTTTTGGCAGAAACGAGACATTGCTTTTGAGTTTAATCATAATTGGAGCTAATTTAGGGTTTTTACCTTTCAACTTCAATCCAGCCAAAATATTTATGGGAGATACAGGAGCTTTGTTTTTAGGATTTGCTTTAGCGGCGATTTCTATTGAGGGAGTTATCAAAAGCGCAACTTTAATAGCGATATTTATCCCGCTGTTAGCTTTAGGACTTCCAATATTTGATACGACTTTTGCAATAATGAGAAGGATCATCAACAAAAGGCCGTTAATGGAAGCGGATAAAGGTCATTTGCATCATAGATTATTATCTATAGGAATGAATCAGAAAAAGGCTGTATTGATGCTTTATCTTATTTCGGTTTTATTGGGAATAGGTGTGGTTCTTTTAGTTAACAACCTTGTGCTTAATACCGTCATTATTGTGGGAATTGTAGCATTTCTCGTCTACATACCGATTATTGTTACAACAAGGAGAAAAGACGATGAATAAGATTAAAGTTATTTCAGTTTTCGGGACTAGACCAGAGGCGATTAAAATGGCACCTTTGGTTAAAGAATTTATTGAGAATTCAGAATATTTCGATTCTAGGATTCTTGTAACTGGTCAGCATAGAGAAATGCTTGATCAAGTTTTAGAAATATTTAAAATTGTTCCCGACTATGATTTGAATATTATGAAACGCAATCAAAGCATTGTTGATATTACAACTGAGGTTATCAAGGGAATTGATGAAATTTTAAAAGAATTTTCTCCTGATGTTTTACTGGTGCATGGAGATACTACTACAAGTTTTGCTGCAGCACTAGCTGCTTTTTATAATCGTGTGAAAGTTGGTCATGTTGAAGCAGGGCTGAGAAGCGGGAATAAGTATTCTCCATATCCAGAAGAAATGAATAGAAGTTTGACAGGACGTATTGCAGATTTTCATTTTGCACCTACAAAAGGAAACGAGGAAAATTTAATAAATGAAAATATTGGCAAGGAACATATTTTCATTACTGGAAATACAGTGATAGATGCTTTGTTGAGTGTTGTCGATTCGAAATTCGAGTTTGAACATCCAGTTTTGGAAAAGATTGATTTTGAAAATCAAAGGATTTTACTATTGACGGCCCACCGTAGAGAAAATTTGGGTAAGTCGATGGAGGATATCTTTAAAGCTATAAAAAGGATTGTTCTCGAGTTTGACGATGTGGAGGTTGTTTATCCTGTGCATCTCAACCCGATTGTTCAAAAAATCGCCAACGAAGTCTTAGGCGAAGTCGAGAGAATTCACTTGATGGAGCCTTTAGAATATTTGCCTTTTGCAAATCTGATTTCAAAGTCGCATATGGTTTTAACGGATTCGGGAGGCATTCAAGAAGAAGCGCCTGCGCTTGGGAAACCAGTTCTTGTTTTAAGAAAAGAGACTGAGCGTCCTGAGGCCGTGGAAGCTGGAACAGTAAAAATTGTAGGAACAAATGAAAAGAATGTGTATGAAAAAATCAAAATATTGCTAACCGATGAAAAAGAGTATCAAAAAATGGCCAATGCTGTAAACCCATATGGTGATGGAAACACATCGAAACGAATAGCAAATATTATTAAAGAATCAATTCTCGTTTAAGTTAGCAAAGATTTAGGAGGAAAAAAGTGGAAAAAATCAAAAGTATTGAAGAAGCGCTGTCTTATATTAAACCTGGAATGACAATTATGGTCGGTGGGTTTTTAGGTGTAGGCTCGCCAGAGAAATTAATCGATGGTATAATAGAAAATAAAATTGGCGATTTGACTCTTATTGCCAACGACACTAGTTTTCCTGGAGTGAATTATGGTAAATTAGTTGAGC
>JAYENG010000240.1:0-8118 GCA_034721975.1 Bacillota bacterium | reverse complement strand
TAAGAGGATTATTGCTGTTTATCTTCTCCATAATCAGCTGATACCGATGTTCGACATCAACCAATTGTTTGTTGACAAAATGAGTAATATCATTCATTATATTATCTAAATTATGAACATTGTCTGTCAATTGCTTGATAATAGGAAATTGTAGATAATCATAATGATATTTACCAAATAATTTCTCGTATTTTTTAATATTACCCCCGATGACATATTCCATATTATTCAGTAGTTTTTTTTGATTTTCGATAATTGTAAATATATCCTCAGTAACTAATTCCCCCGCTGCCGATGGTGTCGGTGCTCTTAAATCAGCAACAAAATCCGCTATTGTAAAGTCGACTTCATGTCCAATAGCACTAATGACAGGTATTCTGCATTCGTGAATTTTTCTAGCTATGACTTCATCATTGAAATTAAAAAGCTCATCATAAGAGCCGCCGCCTCTTGTTAAAATAACAGTATCAATGTCATCTCTATTTTTCAAATTTTCAAATGCTTTAACAACCTCGTCAATAGTATTTCCACCCTGTACTGATGATGGAAGAATCAATATATCTACTAATGGATTCCTTCTTCTTACAACAGATATCACATCATGTATGGCTGCTCCCGTTTTTGAAGTTATTATTGCAATTTTTTTAGGATACTTCTGAATATTTTTTTTACATAAAACATCGAACAAACCTTCGTTTTCTAGTTTCTTTTTCAATTCGGCATATTTTTTATACAAGTATCCAATTCCCGCACTTTTCATTTGGTTGACATAAAGTTGATATGTTCCATTTTTCTCATAAACCGATACACGACCAAATATTTCAACCATTTGCCCATCTTTAGGTGTAAAATCAACGGATTCAAAATAATTACTGAACATCACACAATTAATTCGACTATTATCATCTTTAATTGAAAAATATGCATGCCCACTAGAATGCTTTTTAAAGTTTGAAATTTCGCCCTCCACTTTAATAGCATTTAAAATAGGATCAGAATTAATTATTCTTTTGATATATTGATTCAACTCTGTAACGCTCAATGTTCTTAAATTCATATTTCCCCCATAATAAACGGATATTGAGATAGTCCTACAGCATTATCACTAGATAAACCTTTTTTTGCAAAAATAACATTGCATTCTACGATATTCTTTCTCAAAAATCTACTTTCTCCAACACCACCAACAATCAATAAAGGTTGCGTGCTCACAAATCGGCAACTAATCATCTTTATTATCTCGACAATATATGAAAAAATTAAATTTGCAACGTATTTTGAATCATTGGTTTCATCATAAATATATTTAAATTTATTTTCCATCCCAGATAGATTAAAACCTTTTTCAGTAACTGATATTTTTAAATTTGTTTTTATATATCGGTCAGCAATCTTATCCAAATACATGCCTGCAGGAAAATCCAAATTCATATAATTACCGACACGATCAAGTAATTGACCGAAACTAATATCTAGACTTTCGAAAACTATCTGAGATTTCAATCTATCGTTTGTCTTTTTAACTTTTAATAATTCTGTCGTCCCCCCAGATATATGAAACAAATAAAACTCATCAGCATCATTAAAATATTCACACCATCCTGAAAGAATGTGGCCTTCTTGATGAGAAAGTTCAATGATTTCATATTGGTTGTTAAAATTCATTGCTTTTACAAAAAAAACACCTGCATTAAATACAGGCATATAGGAATTTTTAAGATTTCTCGGTTTTGTTGATATAACTATCTTTTCAATGTCCATAGCATATTTACTTATTTCATCCAACATCTGTGATAAATTTTGAATATGCTGATAATACGCATCCGATTGTCTTAAACCTATACTGCCGCCTGGTACTTTTAATGGTCTTCTTAAATCTAAAATCACTTTATTGTAATCATTTGATAATGCTACAGATGTCGTATAATTACTTGTATCGACACCTAAAGTCATCATTGTTTACTCCTGACGATTTTCCCTAAAAGACCATTTATAAATTTATATGAATCCTCATCACTGAATTTTTTAGATAAATTAATAGCTTCATTGATCGATATAGATTCAGGCACAGATTTTGAAAAGAACATTTCTGTTATTGATAACCTGATGATTGCCAAATCTACTTTTGCTATACGATCTATATCCCAATTTTCACTAAAATCGATAATTAAATCATCGATTTTTTCTTTGTTGTTTGTAAACTCCTTAAAAATCTGCATAGCATATTTTATTTCTCTGCCATCATGAATCTTTGCTGCAATCGTTTTTTCTATAGACGGATAAAATTTATAATCATTGTGAATATTCATCTGATAGATTTGTATCATTACTAATTCTCTTGTTTTAATTCTACTCATTCCGCACCTCATATAGCGTACCAACTTATTGTGAAAAGTTGATCTTATTTAATAAAATTAATTCCCGCAATATTCACATTGATTGTTTGAACTTTAATGTCAGTCATTGATTCAATGGTTGATTTTACATTTTCTTGAACTAACCAAGCAATTTCAGGAATCTTCACACCGAAATCTACAACAATATCTAAATTTATAACTGCTTTTTCATCAATTATTTCTACAATTACACCTTTGGTGTGTCCTTTTTTCGAAAAAATACCTGCAATATCACTAGTGATGTTGCCATATAGTCCTTTAACTCCTTGAATCTCTTTTACTGAAATATCGGTAATTATTTCAATGACTTCATCAGAGATATTTACTTGTCCAATATCATTTGCGTTTTTTTTGATTTCTTCAGACATAACATCGCCTCCAATTAATTAAATTATACTAAATTATTGATTAAATCACAATAAAATAACCCGTAAAACGGGTTATTTATCACTATAATCACTTTCATCGACCTCATCGTTTTCATCACATTCATCATTATCCAATATAAATACTTCATTACACTTTGGACAAACTATTTCTTTTTCGCATTCTCCATCTTTAAAGAAATCAGAATCAACATTCAAAAATTCGCCACAATAAGGACATTCTACTTCATCATACTCAAATGAATCTTCTTCATATACAAAATCTTCAAGATCATCTAAATCTTCATCAACAACATCCAAATGTTCATCTAATTCTCCGACTTCATCATCTAGATCTTCAATCGCTTCAGCAAAATCTGATAAAATGCTTACCATTTCAAGAAGCACCTTAGCTTCTTTTGTTGAATCGTCAACTTCAAGGCCATCAGTCAAGCCTCTAAGATATGAAACTCTTTCCAATAAATAACTCATTATATTTCCTCCTTTTATACTCTTGATAAGTATTCGCCTGTTCGTGTATCAATTTTTATAACAGTACCTTCTTCAATGAAAAGAGGTACGTTAAACTCTGCACCGGTTTCAACTTTTACTTTTTTTGTAACATTTGATGCTGTGTCACCCTTAACGCTCGGTTCTGCTTCAGTTACAAGCAATTCTACAAAATTTGGCGGTTCGACAACAAAACATTTTTCTTTATAAAATTTCAAAGTAGCCTTATCATTTTCCTTGATATATCTAATTGCATCTTCGATTAATTCATAAGAAACAGGAATTTGCTCATATGTCTCGTTATCCATAAAATAATAAAGATCACCATCATTATAAAGATATTGCATTGATTTTGTTTCTATATGAGCCCTGGGGAATTTTTCCGAAGGACTAAAAGCTTCCTCCCGAATTGCTCCAGTAATCAAATCTTTATATTTCGTTCTAACAAAAGCCGCACCTTTGCCTGGCTTGACATGTTGAAAGTCAACAACAATACATGGTTTATCGTTAATTTGAAATGTAACACCTTTCCTAAAATCACCAGCTGAAATCATATATGTACCTCCGTCTAAATTTCTGTTCAAATCACACTCATTATTCTACCACAGATTATGCATTTATGGCTATAATATATTCCAAAGCTAATTCATAACCTTTAAATCCTAGCCCGGAAATAATTCCATCGACAGCTTGAGCGGTTAATAAATTTTTCCTAAAATCATCTCTATTATTAACATTACTGATGTGAACCTCGATTTTAGGTATTTTAGCAATCAATAACGCATCATAAATCGCTATTGAATAGTGGCTATACGCAGCTGGGTTAATAATCAAACCATCGTAATTTTGAAACTGATGAATTTTATCGACGATTTCACCCTCGACGGCATTTTGAAAAATATCAATATCGATGTTTTTTTCATTTGAAAAATGCTTTAATTGCAAACACAAGTCTTCATATGTATTTTTTCCGTAAATGTTTTCTTCTCTTTTCCCTAACATATTCAAATTAGGGCCGTTAATTATTAGTACTTTCACAGTTTCACCCCTACTAAGTTATGAAATTAACTATTTTTTTTATTGTAGTATCAATTTTTTTGTTCTCAATTATAAAATCCGCATTTTTTTTATACAAATTTTCACGTTGTTTCAACAATTTGTCTATTTTTGTATGTAAATCATTTTTTACTATCAACGGTCTATTGTCGAATTCTTCTTTTAGTCTGCTTACTATATCATCAACTGAATTTTCTAAGTAAATAACAAGTCCATTCTCTTTCAACAATGCGATATTTTCCGGATTTAAAACAATTCCTCCACCTGTTGAAATTATCGAATTATTACATTTTGAAACTTCTTTCACTAAATCATCTTCCAATTTACGAAAATAATTTTCGCCGTATAATTCAAAAATTTCAGTTATGGTTTTTCCTTCTCTATTTTCAATCATCTGATCAGTATCATAATAATCAACATTAAGTTTTTTCGATATTTCTTTAGCGATAGTAGATTTTCCACTTCCCATCATTCCGATAAATACTATATTTCTAATTTAAACCACCAGCTTTCTCAAAAGGTCATCATACAAATCATCATAATAAATAAATGGTTTTTCAATTTGTCTGTGCCAAATTTTAAAAGATTCTATACCTTGATATATCAGCATAGGTAATCCATTTACTGCATATATACCATTTACTTTGGCATCTTTAATCAATTTTGTTTCAAAAGGATTATAAATAATATCTATTAACATTGTGTTTTTGACATTTTTACTTACAACTACAGGGCTTTCATTCTCGTTTAAACCTAAAGAAGTAGTATTGATGATAAGCATATCATCTTCAATTTGAAAATTTTGCAGAGATGAGATTTTCTTGTTTTTAAATTTGAATTTTTCCAATAACCTATCGGCTTTTTCAATTGTTCTGTTACAGATTATTATATCGTCTATTTTCAATTTTTCCAATGCATATATGATTGCCTTGGCAGCTCCCCCTGCTCCAAGAACGACTACCTTATGATTATCTATATTCACATCCAATTCTTTAAGCATTCTAATAAAACCTGAAGCATCGGTATTATATCCTATCAATTGACCGTCAATATATTCTATTGTATTTACCGCACCGATTCTATCTGCACTTTCATCTATTTTATCTAGATATGGAATAATAGTTTCTTTGTAAGGAACAGTAACATTTAATCCTTTTATATTTAATGTTTTTATTGTGTTTCTTATGCTGTCAAATTGATCTTTTTCTACGTCAAAAGCTAAATAAGCAGCATTGATATTAAATAATTCTATTAATTTGTTTTGAAATTCAGGTGACATAGAATGAAGAATAGGATGACCGATGAGACCATATAAATTTGTCTGACTATCCATTGCATGTCTCCTTTCAGTCTAATTTTTCTTTTATAATCGATTTGACTTTAGCTACCATTATATCGATTGCCACTTTATTATATCCACCTTCTGGGAGTATAATATCAGCAAATTTTTTGCTTGGTTCAATAAATTGTTCATGTGCCGGTTTTACTGTTTTTAAATACTGCTCGATAACCGATTCTAATGTTCTCCCTCTTTCATCGATATCCCTGACAATCCTTCTAATTATTCTAACATCCGGGGCAGTGTCGACAAACAATTTTATATCCATGATATCTCTCAATGCTTCGTCTTCCAATATCATGATTCCTTCAAGAACTATTATATCTTTCGGATGAACAGTTATCGTCTCCTCTGATCTATTGTGAATCGAGAAATTATATACTGGCATTTCAATAGGTTTTCTATCAAGCAATTGTAAAAGATGTTCTTTCAACAAACTATTATCGAATGCTAACGGATGATCATAATTTGTTTTTATTCTTTCTCCCAAACTAAGTTCTGATTGTTGTTTATAGTATGAATCTTGGGCGATGATTAAAATGCTGTTTTTTGGTAAAGAGTTGGATATCGCCTTAGCAACTGTCGTTTTACCACTTCCTGTTCCACCGGCAATTCCTATTAAGATTGGTCTATTCACTTTTATCCTCCCTTAGTTTTCTAACTAAATAAAACGGTTTTAATACTGTTTTAGATTTTATTTTTACAATCTGACGCGCATGTGGTGCGCTATTTACAGATATACCCTTATCATTAACAATTTCTTCAATAACCAACTCTGTCAAGAAAAAATCCGGTCCCATTATTTCAATTTCATCCCCTACACTGAACTTGTTTCTCTGCTCAATTGTAGCTATCTTGGTTTCTTCATTGTAGTCAAGTACAATTCCAATAAAATCATATTCTCTAACATAAGAACTGCTCTCATATAATTGATCATGTTCATCTGGCTTTTTAAAATAAAAACCAGTTGTAAATTTTCTGTGACTTGCTTTTTTAATCTCTTTCAACCAAATTTCATCAACGTCAAATTTCTTGTTGTCATAATAATTATCTACAGCCATTTTATATGCCCTTACTATATTCGCTACGTAATAAATGCTTTTATTTCTACCTTCGATTTTCAAACTTTTAACTCCGCTTTCAATTACATGATCAATATCATTTATCATGCACAAATCTTTCGAATTGAAGAAATACGATCCTTTTTCGTCTTCAAACACAGGATAGTACTCGCCCGGTCTTTTTTCTTCAACTAAATGATATTTCCATCTACAAGATTGGGCGCAATCACCTTTATTAGCATCCCTTGAAGACATATAATTTGATAACAAACATCTCCCAGAATAAGAAATACACATTGCACCATGTACAAAAACTTCATACTCCACGTCTAAATCTGCAGTTTTATCTACAATTTCTTTGATTTCCTCCAGCGACATTTCTCTTGCCAGTACAACTCTATTCACACCTTGAGATGACCAGAATCTCGAACTCATGTAGTTTGTGTTGTTAGCCTGAGTACTTAGATGAATTTCCATTTGAGGCAAATGTTCTTTTACATACATTAGAGTTCCTGGGTCTGACAATATTACTGCGTCAAAAGGTACATCTTTCAACAATTTCAGATAAGACTCCAACTCGATGATATCATCATTATGAGGAATTATGTTTAGAGTCAAATAAACTCTTGCATTTCTTTCGTGTGCGAATTTTATTCCTTCGTTCATTTCATCTATTGTAAAGTTTTTCGAAGCTGCTCTAAGTCCGAATATTTGACCACCTAGATAGACAGCATCTGCACCATAAATAATGGCATATTTAAGTTTTTCCAAATCTCCAGCCGGCGCTAAAATTTCTACTCTATTATTCATAATTGTTATTTCTCCTCGATCATAGTAATTGACAATCCATCCCCAATCGGTAGAATTGTTGTAAAATAGGGACTTTGATTAATAAATTCTAAATAATTTCTCATGTTTCTTGTAATAGTTTTGTTCCTTCTTTCAACGTATTTATCATTTACTACTCTTCCTTTAAAGAGGACATTGTCAGATACAATAACGCCGCCTTCGTTTAAATGTTCAAGCGAGAGTTCAAAAAATTCTCTATAATGACTTTTGGCTGCATCTATAAATACTAAATCGTATTTACATTTAATATCATTCTTGAGAATGTCAGTTGCATTCCCAAAGATAATCTCAATCTGTTCTTTTCTACCAAATTTATAAATGTTTTCATTTGCTATATTGAACATTTTCTCATATCTCTCTATTGTAGTTATCTTTCCATTTGGAACAACTTCGGAAAACATCAAAGCTGAATAGCCTACAGCAGCCCCTATTTCTAAAACACTATCCATTCTTTTCATTTTTATTAAAAGTTTTAAAAAATTTTCCACATCTTTATGGATGATTGGAACATTTTCACTTTCTGATTTTAATCTCAATTCCTC
>JAYENG010000239.1:0-8149 GCA_034721975.1 Bacillota bacterium | reverse complement strand
TTGAAAAAATTTTAGAATACTATGATTTCATTGAAGAATATCAAAAAAACCGGCGTACAGCAAAAGAAGTGTTTCCATCAGAAAATACGATTGCAATTGAAAAAAACAAACTCACTGAAATGCAGTGGGGGATGAAATATGAATTTTCAAAAAAACTGATTATCAATGCGAGAATTGAAACCGTTATGGAAAAGAAACTCTTTAAGAAGGCTATTATCGCTAGAAGAATTATTTTGCCTGCCAGTGGATATTATGAATGGGAAAAAAGAGAGAAACTGTCTATAAAGAGAAAAATCGAGTTGAACAGTAAAAGTATTATGTCGTTAGCTGGGATTTATAATATTATTAGAATCGGGGATGAGTGGGTGAGAGCTTTTGTAGTTTTGACGAAACCTGCTGATCCTTCTATCAGAGCTATCCATTCAAGAATGCCGGTGATCATTCCAAAAGATATGGAAAAGAAATGGTTATATGGAGAAGCGTCCGATACGATTATTAATGAATTAATTGATATTTCAAATTATGATTTTAAAATTTTGTAGCTTATAGGTTGGTGAATTGTGTGAATGTTTTAGATAGTTTATTTAAACAATCAAAAGTAGAAGATATTGTATCGAATAATTTTTTAACGATGAATTCAGAAAACATTGATATTGAATTATTTCAAAGAGATAAAATCGATTATATATATCTTCAAGATAAAAAAGTGGTATTGAGCTGTAAAGATGTTTTGTTGATAAGTAAATCGATTGAAAATCTTAATGGGATTGAAAAAAATTCAGATATCGTCGATATCGACAGTTTTGATCAAATCGACAAATTGAGTCCTGACAACCGTTATATTGTAGTGGTGCGTAAGAACGAGATATGTGGAATTGTCGATTTGACTTGTTACAAGCGTAACCAAGTATTGCTCAGCAGGGAAGTCTATTCTGTTGTCAGAGACGTTCTTAATACGAGTCATGATGCGATATGCGTTGTCGATGATGAAAAAAGAGTATTGTTTTGGAATTATACAGCCAGTAAGATGTATGGCATCGGTGAAGAGGAAATGTTGGGAAATGCCATCAATGAATTATTTCCGAAGGCTTTGCTCCCCCACGTGATTGATAGTCAAAAAGCATATGAAAATATTTTTAACAACCCTATGGGAGATTTTAAAAATATTATCACGGCGAGACCTCTATATCTTAGCGGTACGATGATTGGCGGGGTCAGCTGCGACAAAAATATTTCGGACATTGAAAATGAAAGTAAAGTTCCGAAAAATACAAAAAAAAATTATGACTCAAAAAATATTTATATAAATACATTTGATAATCTTGTCGGTGAAGATTTTAGATTTGTTGAAATCGTAGAACTTGCTAAAAAAATATCGGATTCAAATATAAATGTACTTATTACCGGCGAGAGTGGAACCGGTAAAGAAATCTTTGCTCAGGCGATTCATAATAAAAGCAAAAGAAGTGGAAATTTTGTTCCTGTGAATTGCAGTGCGATTCCTAGAGATTTAATTGAAAGCGAATTGTTCGGTTATGAAAAAGGAAGCTTCACGGGAGCTCTTAGCGAAGGGAAAACGGGAAAATTTGAATTGGCGAATAATGGAACGATTCTCTTGGATGAGGTAGGGGATTTGCCGCTTAGTATGCAACCTAAGATTCTTAGAATTTTAGAAGACGGAATATTTTATAGATTAGGTGGCAATAAACCGATTAAAATCGATACAAGAGTCATTTCATCAACCAATAGAGATGTCAAAGCTTTGGTGGAACAGAGATTATTTAGAAAAGATCTGTATTATAGATTGAATTCAGTTTACATTGAACTGCCGCCGCTTAGGGAGAGAAAAAAAGATATTCCATTACTCATCGAGAAGTTTATTAAAGAATTTGCCGGTAATTATAGAATTAATGTTTTTGGATTAGACGAGAATACAATGAAAGAGCTGATTGAATATTCTTGGGAGGGAAATATCAGGGAACTAAGAAATATCATCGAGAGATATGTAATCATGAAGAAAAATGGCGTTAAAGATATTGTATTGCCTATTTCCAGCGGTGTCGTTCTGGAAGAAGAAAAGATTGATGAAGATGATTTCGAACTGAAATACAGAATGATTGCTATGGAGAAAAATTTTATAATAAAGGCGCTTAAGGCTGCGAACCATAATCAGACAAAGGCTGCAAAGTTATTAAAAATTCCAAGGACGACGTTGATATATAAAATGGGGAAGCATAAAATAAAAGTCGAAATATAGACATATGACGGAATATAGACAGTCAAAAAGAGAATATTAGTCGAAAAACAGACTATTTAAAAACAGCTATCGCTATATTGGCTGTTTTTTTGTTGGCATACTAATTGCGTAATAATAAAGGGTGTCGACAAATATTAAAGAGGTGATCATGTGCGTATTGAAAATCATCCTATTTTAGAATTTAATAGGGGAAAAGAAATAAGGTTTTATTTCAATGGTGAGGAAATGCTAGGATATGAAAGCGATACCATAGCTTCTGCTTTACACGCTGCTGAAATTAGAGTTTTAGGAGAAAGTATTTTTAAACATAGACCGAGAGGGTTTTATTGTGCAATAGGGAATTGTTCTTCATGTCTTATGACGGTTGATGGTGAACCTAATGTGAGAACTTGCATTATACCACTTAAAGAAGGAATGAAAGTGGAATTTCAAAAAGGCAAGGGGGAAATTCTATGAAGATGCCGGATATCGTCATTATAGGAGGCGGTCCAGCTGGATTGACTGCAGCAATAAGTGCGGCTTCGAGTGGAGCTGAAGTAATAATATTTGAAAGAAGTCCCCAAATAGGCGGACAATTAATCAAGCAAACCCATATGTTTTTTGGGTCAGAAAAACAATATGCAGCTCACAGAGGCTTTAAGATTGCCGATTATCTATTAGATGAATTAGATAAATATAAAGATAAAGTTAAGATTTATAAAAATGCCACTGTCTTGGGAATTTATGAAGATGGCGTCATTACTGTAGATATAGACGGTAAATATATTAAACTAATGCCTAAACGTGTAATCGTTGCGACAGGTGCCAATGAAAAATTAATTGCATTCCCTGGAAATGATTTGCCGGGAGTGTATGGAGCCGGAGCGGTTCAAACACTTATGAATGTTTATGGAGTAAAACCAGCCGATAAGGTATTGATGGTCGGGGCTGGAAATATCGGATTGATCGTCAGCTATCAGCTTATGCAAGCCGGTGTTCAAGTCGAAGCGATAATTACGGATTTGTTTATTACCGGTTATCATGTCCATGCTTCAAAAATTGCACGTATGGGCGTTCCGATCATGTCGGGATATACAGTCAAAGAAGTAATTGGAGAAGAAAAAGTGGAAAAAGCGATAATTTCAAAAATTGATGATAAATGGAACATTATAGAGGGGACGGATATAGAATATGATGTTGATGCGGTTTGCCTTTCTGTAGGACTTTCACCATTAGTTGAGCTTCTGGGGCAAGCAGAATGCGAACTTCGTTATATTACAGAACTTGGCGGATACGTTCCGACTCGAGATAACAATTATCAAACTACAAATCCGAGCATATATGTAGCTGGAGATATCACCGGGATAGAAGAAGCCAGCTCAGCTATGGTTGAAGGATATATTGCCGGCCTTACTGCTTCAAAAGATATCGGTCATTTTCATGAAAAATATAATGAATTATTGAGAGATTATAAATCGCAATTAAACGATTTGAGAAGCGGTCCTCATTCAGGAAGACTAAGAAGCGGAATAGAGAAATTAATGGGAGGTGTAAGATAGTGTTTAATTACAACGGTATACCGACTAAGGAAATGATTGCTTCAGTTTTTCCAACAGAGGAAAGAATCAATAAAGGGCCCGTGGCTGTCATAGAATGCTTTCGAGAAATCCCGTGCGACCCCTGTGCGACAGCGTGCAAGATCGGAGCGATAAGACCTTTTGCCGACATCAATGATTTGCCCGATATCAGTCATGAGGAGTGTACTGGATGCAGCCTTTGTGTGAGTGCGTGTCCTGGTCTTGCAATCATGGTTGTAGACGGATCTAAATCTAAAGAGAATGTTATTTTCAGAATTCCATTTGAATTCAGACCACTGCCTGAAAAAGATGATATTGTAGACGGACTTGATAGAAAAGGAAAGAAAATTTGCAATGTAAAAGTGCTTAAAGTGCAAAATTTTCCTTATCAAGATAAAACACCGATTATTCATGTAGAAGTGGCTAGAGAATATTTATATGATTTTAAAAATATCAAGGTGGTGAAATAATGGATCAAAAGACTGTAGAAGAAAAAACAATTATTTGCCGTTGTTCAGATGTGACTTTGAAAGAAGTAAGAGATTTGATTGATAAAGGGTACACTGAGCCTAATGAGATAAAAAGAATTCTTAGAACGGGGATGGGACCTTGCCAAGGAAGAACATGTGGTCCGTTGATATTGAGAGAAGTTGCCAGGATGACAGGCAAATCCATAGAAGAAATTGTACCGTTCACATATAGACCTCCCAGTAAAGGAATAAAATTAGGAAATATTGCGAAAGGAGGCGAATTTGATGATTGATAAAGCGAATGTGGTTATTATCGGTGGTGGTATTTCAGGAGTTTCCATCGCGTATAATCTTGCAAAAAAAGGAATGAAAGATATCGTTGTAGTCGAAAAAAACTATCTGGCATCAGGTGCTACAGGACGTTGCGGTGCAGGTGTTCGTGCACAGTGGGGAACTGAGATGAATTGCAAGATCGCTCTTGCCAGTATTGATTTTTATGAAAACGCCGATGAAATTTTAGAATACGAAAGAGGAATTGATTTTCATCAAGGTGGGTATTTAATACTGGCTGCCACAGAGAAAGAGGATGAACAGTTTAAAAAGAATTTGGAAATTCAAAATAGATTGGGTGTGCCGTCGAGAAGATTGACTAAGGAAGAGACAAAAGGAATTATTTCTTATGTAAATACCGATGATGTGGTTTCTGCAACATTTTCACCTACTGATGGACATGTCAACCCGTTTAAGGCGACAGATGCTTATGCACTTGCTGCAGAAAGATTAGGAGTAAAGATTTATAAATATACTGAAGTTAGTGATATAATCGTAGAAAGCGGAAAAGTAAAAAAGGTTATCACTAACAAGGGCGACATAGAAACAAATATAGTTGTAAATGCCGCGGGCGGGTATTCAAAGGAAATTGCTGAAATGGTTGGAATAGATTTACCGGTGTATTCTGAAAGGCATCAGATTTTAGTGACCGAACCTGTAAAAGATATGCAAGGGCCTATGATTATAGCTTTTTATAAAAACTTGTACTGTCAACAAACTCCTGAGGGATCGTTTATCATGGGTCGAAGCGGGGAAGATGAACCGACGGATTTAAGAATGACTTCAAGTTGGGATTTCTTAGACAAAATGGCAAAAACTATTACACATACTTTGCCGCCTATTGCAGAATTGACTTTTATCAGACAATGGGCAGGTCTTTATAATATGACTGAAGATCGTCAACCGATTTACGGTGAAACTAGAGATTTAAAAGGATTTTATCAAGCAGTGGGTTTTAGCGGGCATGGGTTTATGTTTGCGCCTATGACAGGACTATTGATTGCAGAGCAGATAATGGGAGAAGAAAACACAATAGACATTTCTTCTTTAAGTCTAGAAAGGTTTGAAAAAGGTGAACTGGTTTTTGAACCGTCTGTTGTATAAATACAGTTAAAAAAAGAGAGAATATTAATATAAAGGCATTATGCTTTATATTTAATATAAAAAAATAAAAGGGGGAAATTGAATTGTTATTATTTGTTATAATTATTTACTTTATAGGAATGAGTGCGATAGGGCTTTATTTCTATAAAAGGACTCAGAATTTGAGTGATTATATTCTTGGTGGCCGTAGTTTGAATCCTTGGGTTGCTGCAATGAGTGCCAGTGCATCCGACATGAGCGGTTGGTTATTGCTCGGTTTACCTGGATGGGCGTTTTCTGCTGGAGTCGAGGCAATTTGGATGGCGATTGGATTATTCTTAGGAACTTATTTAAACTGGAAATTTGTCGCTAAGAGATTGAGAATATTTTCTGAAAGAGCAGGAGATTCTTTGACGTTGTCTTCTTATTTCCAAAAGAGATTCAAATCAAAATCTGTATCTTTGAGAGTATTAACATCAGTATTTATTTTATTTTTCTTTTTAACTTACACTGCATCTGGACTAGTTGCCAGTGCAAAATTATTTAATGTAATTTTCAACGTTCCGTACTTGACAGCATTGTCGATAGGTGTAGTTGCTATTGTATTGTATACTTTCTTGGGTGGTTTCATGGCTGTTAGTTGGACTGACCTTTTCCAAGGAATATTGATGTTCTTTGCATTATTGATTGTACCAATGGTTGTAATGGGAAAAATTGGTGGATATGGTAACGCAATGGATATTGTTGGAAATATAGATCCTGGATTGCTGAAAATGTCAATTGGTGCAACTGGTGGTCTTGCTGTAATTTCTTCATTGGCATGGGGACTTGGTTATTTTGGTCAACCGCATATATTGGTTAGATTTATGGCGGCAAGAGATCCTGAAGAAATTAAAATTTCAAGAACTATTTCAATAGTTTGGGTTTTCTTAGCATTTATAGGATCAATATCTACTGGTATTTTGGGAAGAGCTTATTATGGAGTAGCAGAAGGGTTTGCGACTGAAACAGTATTTATTCAATTGATTGCTGATTTATTCCCGGCGTTACTTGGTGGAGTATTGCTTTCTGCGATATTAGCAGCTATCATGAGTACTGCCGATTCACAACTATTGGTATCGTCTTCAGCGTTTGTTGAGGATATATACAAGGTTGTTACAAAGAAAGAAATGACTGATAGTTCACAAGTTTGGATGAGTAGAATCGTTGTTTTAATTATTGCAGTGATTGCTTATGTTTTGGCAATGGATTCTAGCAGCTCAGTATTGGGATTGGTATCTTATGCTTGGGCAGGACTTGGTGGAACATTCGGGCCAGCTGTTTTATTCTCACTTTATGTTAAGAAAACAACTTATAAAGGAACTTTTGCAGGTATTTTGGCTGGTGGTGTAACAATTATCATTTGGAAAAATTTCTTATCTGGTGGAATTTTCAGTTTGTATGAAATAGTTCCAGCATTTATTGTTTCTTCATTAGTCATCTGGCTGGTAAGTGCTAATGATAAAGAAAATCAAGATGAAGAATACTTTGATGAACTAGCAAAATAATTGTTGCAAATTAAAGTATGATGATAAGCATTTAGGCTGTTGTCTAGATGCTTATTATTTTATTTTTATATTATTCTATCAATATCAAAAAAAGGTTGTTAAATTTTTGATTCTTTTCAGATATAATGTATAATATTAATTGAAGAAATTTGAAAGGGGCGTATGAAATGAAGGTTTTAACTAAGAATGAAGATATATGTATTGAATGTCATATGTGTGAAGATGTATGTTCTACATTGTTTTTCAAAGAATTGAACAGAGAAAAATCGTCGATTAAAGTTGAAAGAAGCGGTAAGGGAGAAATAAATTTAACAACATGTACACAATGTGGTGAATGTATTGATGTATGTCCTACACAAGCAATATACAGAGATAAAAACGGTATTGTAAGAATAAATAAAAAAGAATGCGTTGGTTGTTTTATGTGTGTTGCGGCATGTCCTGAAGGTGCTATGATGTACAATAAGGATTTAATAGAACCATTCAAATGTATATCTTGTGGTAAATGTGCTGAAGTTTGTCCAACAGGGGCAATAGAAATAAAAGATTTATAGGAGGTGAAATTGATGAATTTAGAGGGAATGAAGAATAAACATAAGCGATTAACAGAGTATGAATATAAAAAAGATACAATTTTTAATGGTTACAACAACAGAACGGTGCACATAAATGTTTCAAATAATGAAATCGTTGAAAAACCTGTTTCACAAGAAATGAAAGAAAAATTTATTGGCGGAAAAGGTTTTGGGTTGAAATTGCTATGGGATTCAGTTAAAGACAATACAAAGTGGAATGATCCTGAAAATGAGATAGTGATAGCAGGTGGTCCGGTATGTGGAACTACGCAATATCCAGGGTCTGGTAAATCTCTGGTTGTTTCGATTTCGCCAGCTACAGGAATTGTAA
>JAYENG010000238.1:0-8167 GCA_034721975.1 Bacillota bacterium | reverse complement strand
CTGACAGTTTCAAGCTATAATCTACCTATAACCATAGTTCTTATGAACAACGAGTCTCTAGGGATGGTCAGACAGTGGCAAAAGCTGTTCAATGATAAACGCTATTCAGAGACGGACAATAAAGCCAAACTCGATTATTTAGCTCTCAGCAAAGCCTATGACATAAAGTCTATATACGCCGATTCTCTAGAATCTCTAGATATCGCTTTAAAGGAAAGAAAATCACAACCTGGGCCTTTCTTCATTGAAGTCAGGATCGATAAGGACGAAGATGTATACCCGATTGTTCCACCGGGAAAATCAATCGCTGAATATATAACAGGATAAGTTAATGCCCCTTCTTTAATTGTGAAGGGGCATTTATATTGCTAATTGTATTGTTTCACCTAAGATAACTACAAATTATCCCTACAGGATTATCATATGATGCTATAATCCATATTTCTAAAATAATCAGTGTACAATATCCTTATAACATTTTTCTTCAAGCGAGCGAACAAGAGAGGCGTTCTTATTATTGATTTCCTTAAACACAACGTTCAGCTCATCGATTTCATCTATTACATCCAAATCCTTAAACTTTCCAGAACCCGCTTGAATCGATTCATCCAATTCGACAAGTACATTGATGATTCCATCTGTATTCAGTACAATTTCATTGACGATTTCACCGATCTGATCTTTGTTCAATTCATGACATTCTGATAAACAAGTATTCAACATATTCATCCTCACTGCAAGGTCATATGAATTCCAACTGAATGCGCGTAATACATCGATTCTTTTCTTATAAGTGCGCACGTTATAGCTGTCCATATTTCTAACAAACTCATAGGCATAAAGCATAGAAGCCGTGGGAGTATCTTTATATATCGGAATAAATGTTCCAATATCTTCGGAATCATATTTCATTGCCTTTAAATCCTCAATATAACTTTCAATATTGATTAAAAAATCGTTATAGTTCCTTGATAAAATATTTTCGTTGAATTCTATCTCCTGTTTAGAAAACATGTAATTATTGTAAATCATCAGTACAACAAGCCCAGTAATAATCAGTCTATATTTTTTTATCTTGTCACTTTTCAAATTGCGCCTCCCTACAACACTTGAATCACTTCAAAGAAAACAACTTTTCATCTTAGTCTCTGTCTTTCTATATCATAGCAAATTTGAAACTTTAATTTAATATTTGCTATAGTTATTGTCTTGATTTGATCTATCCAAATTAGTTTACATTTTAATTCATACACATCAACAATTCAAGAATTTAAACACTGCAAAATTTACCAAATATCAATAAGTCCACTACACTCAACTAATAACTTCTTGTCGCTTTCACTTCAAACGGAAAAGCTTCTTGAGGTGGCATAGGTAGTGTTCGTAAAAACCAACCTACAAAAGTACCAAAAAAATCCTCCCAATAACTTCTATTTGGTCTATAATTTAAATGTGTATACGTATAATATATATTAAATGTCTCCCCATGATGAAACGATGTTGTAATTTGACTTAATACCACTCCTGTAGATGTCCCTCCACCAGTCTGTTCATACAAACACGAATGATCGTCATTGTTAATATCATCTGTACTTATCGAGTTCCCTGTATAGATATTATTGGCTGAAGCACTTTGCGAAGAAATATCACTAGTTGTTTGCCCTGACCAAACTAACCCAAATGTATCATATGTTGGATCATATATACCAATATATCCTTCCATCCATTCCCACCATCCATGCGCTTGAAATGAATGTGCATTATTTGGATCATCATACTCAAATACATTCAACCCTACCGATATTGCCCCTTCTTCCCCTGGGTCCATACTCAGAATCCCAATTTCATTAACTTTAGATTGTATATTAACAGTCTCTAACACTTCAATATATTCATTGTACAATGAAATATTTTCACTTTCCCTAAAATCAAAAGATTTTTTATCTACTACACTTACTTTTCCATCTGAATTTTTTATTAAACGATAGACCACAACCTTTGATTCAACTAATTTCGCATTAGGTTTTTCATCTTCCATTTTTTTAAGTATTTTAGTTATTTGATTAGGTAAAATACTTTTATCTTCTTTTAAAAATTGAATTTCCTCTCTTTCGACATTTTTATTTTCCGCAACATTATCTATTGCAAATCCTACGCTCAAATTTGGTATCAACATCATACTTACAATTAATATTGATATGATTTTCTTAAACATATTGAGTCTCCTTTTCATTTATTCTTAATTCATAGGCAACATCCTACTGCAATCGCATCCTGACGCAACCACTTTTCTTCTAACAAGCTTGTCATCCACAGGTTACTACTCTCAAATAAAAAAACAACCATTTTTGCGTATTTGCCCTGTTTTTCCGCGCATTTGCTCATAATGATAAATCAAATTGGAGGAAACAATTGAATTATTTTTGTGAAATGTTGAATTGAATTCAGTTGATATCAGGTGCTTTCATGATTCAAAATATTATTCTATCTATTTTTATGAAACAAAATAAAAAACTACATTACAAACTCAATGTAGTTTTTTTAAATCATTTTCAATTCCAAGAAAAAAAGCATTTATTCTCTTTTTCGATAATTGCCTAATATTTAAAATAACTTTATTTATTATTACTTACATTTATTCCAAGAGCAATCATTATACATTCTTCAAGCAAATCATACTGACAATCCGCCGCCATTATTGTAGCACTGAATAGCATCTCACTATCAACATACTGCCAATTAATTATATAATTGTTCTTATGAGCCAAAATCCGAATAAATTCTCTGATTGCACGCCCATTTCCTTCTCTAAATGGATGAATCATATTTAATTCTGACATATAAAAAGCTAGCCTAGATACAATATCTTTATCATTGCATTCCTTTAAATATTTTTCAGATTTCAATTTTAATAAAACTTCGCTTAAAGACGATTTTATATATTCGCACTTACAAAAAAATGTATTGCCCTTCCAAATATCTTCTTCTCTTGTTTTGCCTGCAAAATAATATACATCTTGAAACATATATTTATGAATCTTCAAAAAGTGAGCAACTCCAAATCTTCCTCTAATAGGATTTCTGCTCATTTCGATCAATCTATTTGATACCAAATCAGATTCAACTTCTGATAAGCGTTTACTATCCATAATCTTAAACTTATTCTTATAAATATCAGTTCCGCTATAACAATATACAGACTGAATACTATCTTCTCTATCGTATTTAGTAAACATGATTATTGACCCGTCAGTTTATATTTAGATAAAATAATACGTCTAGCCTCTTCACCAGATATTTCACCTTTAAGCATTTGCTTATTAGCACGGTTTGCCACTTTACTCACTTTTAACCCTTCAAAACCTAA
Source organism: Bacillota bacterium (assembly GCA_034721975.1). Taxonomy (GTDB): domain Bacteria; phylum Bacillota; class Clostridia; order Peptostreptococcales; family Acidaminobacteraceae; genus DAOURC01. The sequence goes on along the minus strand of JAYENG010000238.1, from coordinate 4,800 downwards.
TGTTGCATTAACATTATTTATCGTTCTATCAATTTCTTTTCTGGTGAGCAACATTTTAAACACCTCCATATATTAATATTGTACCATTGAAACCGTCTATTTACTCTATAAAAATCATTTTAGACTTTTTTATGAATTATACTTGGTTATTCCTTGCAGTCTCTTGATATAGCCTTAAGAGAGAGAAAATCAAATGAGGGACCATTCTTCATTGAAGTCAGGATCGATAAGGACGAAGATGTATACCCATTTGTACCACCTGGAAAATCCATCGCTGAATATATAACAGGATAAGTTAATGCCCCTTCTTTAATTGTGAAGGGGCATTTTTTATTCTGTTTTTCGATAATTCCCCAGTATCTTAAAATAACTCTGATTGTCGTTGATCTCAGCTAAAGCTTTCGATACATTCTCAGCTTTCAAGTGCCCCTCTATATCTACGAAGAAATAATACTTGCCTACTTGATGCTTGATAGGCCTCGATTCTATCTTTACCATGCTTATCTTGTACTTCGCAAACACACCTAAAATATCGTATAGAGCCCCCGCCTTATGCGGAGTCGTAAAGACAAGACTTATCTTGTTGTGGGAGTCGTCGATCTCCATTTTTCTTTTCAGAACAATAAATCTCGTTGTATTGACTTTATTGTCGTTGATATTTTCTTTTAAAATAGATAGATTGTAGATTTGAGCCGCGCGCCTGCTCCCGATGGCCGCAATCGATTTGTCTTGCTTTTGAGACACATATTTAACGCTGCTCGCTGTATTCAAGAAATTTATTTTCTGCCAGTCAGGGTAATAACTCAAAAAATGATTGCATTGCTCGATACCTTGAGGATGAGAATAAACCTCTTTGATTTCATCTAGGTTTGTCCCTTTTATTCCTATCAAATGATGATCGACCTTTAAATTATATTCCCCAGCAATATAAAATCCGTGTTTAATGAGTAGATCGTAGACTTCTTTTATAGCTCCAGTAGATGAATTTTCAATAGGCAACACCCCGTAAGTTATTTCGTTTTCTTCTAGGGCGTTGAATACATCTTTAAAGGTCTCATAATTCATCCTATTGCAATTATCTCCAAAATAGGCCATTGCCATCTCTTCGCTGTAGGAACCTTGAGTTCCTTGATATCCTATCGATTCATTGTCAATGTATCTATTTTGAATATTTTTACTGTTTTTGAATATTTCTTTCATCAACAACAAGATATCGTCCTTATATTCAAAATCCTTCAACGAGCCGGCAGTCCTAGATATAATCTCTTCTTCCCTCGCAGAATCATTAACTATCAAATTGTTTTCTAATTTATAATCAGCCACTTCTTTTACAATATTCATTCTCTCTTCAAGCAGCTTTATCAACTTGATATCTATTGCATCGATTTTGTCCCTCAACGAATCAATCATCATCACACCACCTTTTACTCCACTCGTAATCCATATGCATCTCCAATAATCCTATTGCCATCATAGCCTCGGCAACAGGCAGCGCCCTCGGCACGATACAAGGGTCATGTCGCCCCTTGGTAGCAATTTCTACATTTTCTTTCGTTTCAATATCTATCGTTCTTTGAGTCTTCGTAATCGAAGGCGTCGGCTTGAAATACAGCTGACAGACAACAGGCATGCCGTTGCTGATTCCTCCTGTAACTCCTCCGTTATTATTACTAAGAGCCATTACCTTATCATCAACAAACTGAAGTTCATCATTAGCCTCAGATCCTCTTTTTCGAGCAAATTCAGTTCCTAGTCCAAAAGTTACACCTTTTACAGCAGGTATCGAATAAAACAAATGCGAAAGAACGCTTTCAATGGAATTGAAAAACGGTTCACCTATTCCGACAGGGACATTATTTGCAACTACCTCTATTGCCCCGCCTATTGAATCTTGTTCTTGCTTGGCATCGATTATTTCCTTTTGCATGAGATCATTGAATCTGTCACTTTTAATCTTGCCTATTTGAACAATATTTGCTTTTATCTCAATGTTCTTCTTTTTAAGCAATTGCTTCGCTATCGCACCTGCAAAGACAATAGGAGCTGTCAACCTTCCAGAGAAGTGCCCTCCTCCCCTATAATCATTATGCCCGTCATATTTCACATATGCAGCATAATCGGCATGAGAAGGACGCATATATGACTTATCATAATCCTTAGATATTTGCGATGTGTTTTCTATCATCGCCGTTAAAGGTGCACCGGTTGTCTTTTCATTAAAATACCCACTTACAATTTCAAATTTATCGAGTTCACTGCGTGGAGTTGAATAAAAATCTTTACCTGGGCGCCTTTTATCAAGCTCCAATTGAATATCATCCAAATCAAGCACAATTCCTGCAGGAAGATGATGAATTGTTATTCCAATCAACGATCCATGAGATTCTCCAAATAATGAATATACAACATTCTTACCCCAAGTGCTATTCACTGATGTCCCCTCCCAGTTTTTTAAAATCTTCAAAGAAATGAGGATATGACTTCTCTATCGCCTGACTGTTTGTAATAACTACCTTATCTGTACATCTAATAGATGCTATGGCCAAGCTCATGGCGATTCTATGGTCGTTCCAGCTGTCTACAACGCCTCCTGTTAAATGCTCACGACCGTAGATCACGAGGCCTTCAGGTTCTTCTATTATTTGAGCCCCTAATTTATTAAGCTCAGTCGCTATCGCCTTCAGTCTATCGGATTCTTTTATCCTTAATCTAGATGCATTGATTATCTCCGTTTTTCCGTCACTGAGCGCAGCCAGTACCGTAAGAATCGGAACAATGTCCGGACACTGCGAAGCATCTATAATCGTCCCTTTAGTTTCCGAACGCGAAACAACAACACTATCTTCTTTGGCTTCAATTTTTCCATTCATTCTTTTAACAATATCGATTATTTCACTATCGCCCTGTTTCGAGTCGATATCAAGTCCATTTATTTCGATATTGCCTCCGATCAAACCAGCTACAATCCAAAATGCAGCCTGTGAATAATCTCCTTCAATTTTCATATCATTTGGTGTGTATTTTTGATTTCCTTCTATATAATAACTCTCATGATCGTTATTAATAATTTTTACATTGAATTTTTCTAAAACATCAATCGTTAAATCTATATATCCCTTTGATTCAAGAGGTGAAGTGATGATAATTTCTGAATCACCATCTAAAAACGGCAAGACAAACATAAGTCCAGTGATAAATTGGGAACTTACATCTCCCCTAAGATCAAATTTTCCTGGCTTTAATCGCCCTTCAACCATTAAAGGCAATCCGCCATCATATGTATAACGAATATTCTGCTGCTTAAAAATATTAAAATATGGGTCCATAGGTCTGGTTTTCAATTTTCCTTTACCGTTGAATACAACCGGTTCATCAACTATTCCACCAAAAGGAACTAAAAATCTTAAAGTCGAACCAGATTCTTTACAATCTATTGTATGTGTCGGTGATTTGATCTCTCCCTTTGAAATTATATCTATACTATTTTCACTTTTAACTATACTAGTGCCGAACATTTCCATCGCACTGCAGGTCGCTTCTATATCCTCCGAAAAAATAAGATTGCCGATTCTGGATTTACCACTTGCAAGCGATGCTGAAATAATAGCGCGATGGCTGATACTTTTAGATGGCGGTACAGAAACTATCCCTTTTAACCCCTTAGGTTTTATTGTTGTTTTCATCATAATCACACCTTTATTTAATATATTCTTTAATCTTTTCTATCTTTACAGATCTTATATAAGCTTCTCCAATATCCTTTAAAAGAATGAAGTTTATTTCATCTCCCATTCTTTTTTTATCGTTTTTCATTATCTTTTCTATCTTGTCTTTTAGCATGTCATCTATCAAAACAGGTAAATCGAATTGCCGCAATATATCCTTAATCTGATTTGCGGTTCCCACCTTGGTTAACCCTAAAGCTTCTGAATTTTTTGTAATATGGTACATTCCTATGGCTACAGCCTCACCATGTGTGAGTTTTTCATAATTATATACTTTTTCAAGTGCATGGCCTATGGTATGTCCAAAATTCAGCAGCATCCTCTCGCCGCGGTCTAGTTCATCATTTGAAACTATTTCACTCTTTATCTGAGCGCTTCTAAAAATAATCGGTACTATCGCTTTATAAATTCCGTCATTATAATGAAGCTTTGAAATTTCATCAAACATTTCCTGATCATAGATACACCCATATTTTATTACTTCTGCCATTCCGTTGGAAAATTCATTTCTAGGCAAGGTTTTTAACAACTCAGGGTCTATAAGCACAACTTCAGGGTGATAAAAAGTTCCAACAAGATTTTTGCCTTCATCGAGGTCGACTGCAACTTTTCCACCTATGCCGCTATCTACCATGGCTAGCAAACTGGTAGGTATTTGAACCAGTTTCAACCCCCTAAGATAAGTTGCCGCCAAGAATCCCGCGAGGTCACCTACAACTCCTCCTCCAAAGGCTATAATCAAATCATTTCTTGTTATCTCCAAATCTAATAGTTTCTTATATAGCGATCCTAAATTATTAAGATGCTTGCTTTTCTCTCCAGGTTCAATCACTATCTCATCTGCCGTATAATCAGCTTCTCTCAATTTTTCCAGCAATCTGCCGCCATGGAGTTTTGAAAGATTTTCATCAGTTATCACTACAATTCTATTCCCGGTAAAAACCGATTCAATATGCTTGTCGATTTCACAAAACAAACCGTTTTTTATCAGAATATCATATTGTTTAATTCCTAAATCAAGTGTAACTACCTTCATGATCATTCACTCCTATGATGAACAGGATTATCTTTGCCG
>JAYENG010000237.1:0-8192 GCA_034721975.1 Bacillota bacterium | reverse complement strand
TACAAATATTAAATTTGGTGTTGTCGATGAAAGTGGAGTTATCAGTCGTGGGGAGATACCTACAGAAGTTGAAATGGGCGCTGATTCGATAACGCTGAAACTAGAAAAAATTATAAATGATGCAAAAGATGAATTTGATATCAAAGCGGTAGGTATCGGTGTGCCCGGATTGGTAGATAAGAGTCAAAAGGTTGTAATAGACTGCAAAAATCTATTTTGGAAGAATTTACCACTCGGAATCACTCTTGAAGAAAATACAGGAGTAAAAGTTTTTATGGGCAATGATGCCAATATGGCTACGATTGCAGAGCATTCATTTGGAAATCTAAAGGATGTTGATAATGGCATTCTGTTGACTTTGGGAACTGGAGTTGGCGGAGGCGTTGTCATAGATGGCAATATATATAGAGGGTCAAATGGACTTGGTTTTGAAGTCGGGCATATGAAAATAAATGGCGAAGGATATCCTTGTAATTGTGGTAGGAAAGACTGTTTTGAGACTTATTCATCTGCAACTGCTTTAATAAGATATTTTAACAGTGAATATAATGAGAAGATTACAGAGGCAAAAGAGGTTTTTGATTTATTCAAATCTGGTGACAGAAAAGGAATTGAAGCGATTCAGTGGTACTTGGAGCATTTGGCTGATGGGATAGTTAACTTGATAAATCTATTCGATCCTGAAATCATAATACTTGCAGGAGGAGTCAGCAAAGCTTTTAACTCATTTGAAGAATTGCTTGATAAAAAAATAAAGGAAAAGATTTTTACTGACCAGATCGATATTGCGAAGATTTTGCGGTCTAAGCTTGATAACGATTCTGGAATTTTGGGAAGTGCGATGCTTGCAAAGGGGGAAAATTAAAATGAAATTAACAGTATTAGTAGATAACAACACTTTGATAGATCGGTATTATATCGGTGAGCCGGGAGTGTCGTATTTCATTGAAGAGGGGGATAAAAAAATTCTCTTTGATACAGGATACTCTGATGCTTTTCTTATCAACGGCGAAAAGATGGGAATCGATTTTTTTAATGTCGATTACCTGGCTATCAGCCATAGTCACTTAGATCACACTTGGGGACTAGAACCATACATAAAGAGGCTTAGTGAAGAAGTGATGGAAGGAAGAAGTTTTAAAAAGGCTGAATTTGTTGCGCATCCAAATGTTTTTGATTCTAAATCATTTACCGGCGTGGAAGAGATAGGAATGAATGTAGACAAAGATAAACTTTTCAGATATTTTAATGACAATCTTAGCAAAGAACCGGTTTGGATAACCGATACACTAGTTTTCCTAGGCGAGATTCCTAGAGAAAACAATTTTGAGTCAATCGAACCTGTGGGCAAAGTTTTAATCAACGGGCAGCTAGAGGACGATTTCAACATCGACGACAGCGCTCTGTGTTATAAAAGCGAAGGTGGATTAGTGATTATTACCGGTTGTTCTCATTCCGGAATTTGCAATATCATAGAGCGTGCCAAGGAAGTTTGCGATGATGATAGAGTGATAGATGTAATCGGTGGATTTCATCTTCAGGATCCATCGAAAGTGCAGATGGACGGCACTGTGAATTATTTTGATGAATTAAATGTCGACAAGATTCATGCTTGTCATTGTACGGATTTGAATTCAAAAATTGCTTTATCCAAAGTGGTCGGGATTGGAGAAGTTGGATCGGGACTTGTACTGGAATACGAATAGATGAAGTTTGTGGGAGGAAATATGAAATTCAAAGAATTTGGAAAAATAGATGAGCCCTTATCCGCTATAGGACTCGGAACCTGGCAATTTTCAGGCAAAAATGATTGGAATGATTACGATGAAGCGATGTCTATAAGAATCATTCACAAAGCCATAGATTCAGGCATCAATTTCATCGATACAGCGCCGGTATATGGACTTGGACATTCTGAAACAATTGTTGGGAAGGCTTTAAAGGGAAAGAGGTCTAAGGTTTTCTTAGCTTCTAAAATGGGACTTGTATGGGATAAAGATTTGAATGTGAAAAACAACCTTACAAAAAAAAGCATTTTTAAGGAAATCGATGAAAGTTTGCAAAGGCTCGATACGGATTACTTGGATCTATACCAATGTCATTGGCCTGATCCGGATACAAGTATTGAAGAAACGATGGATGCTTTAATGGAGCTCAAAAGACTTGGGAAAATAAGATATATCGGTGTATCGAATTTCTCTACTGAATTATTGAAGAGGGCGAATGAAATAGCTGATATCGCATCTTTTCAAGGACTTTATAATATGCTGGAGCAAAATTCTGATAAATACCATAACATTGAACTTGGATATAAAACTTTGGATGACATCATTCCGCTTCTTGAAAAAAACGGTCAAATTTATCTTCCTTATAGTCCTCTTATGCAAGGGCTGTTGGCGAATCACGAGGATTTTACAATGGGAGTTAGAAAGAACAATCCACAGTTGCGAGGGGATTTACTAAAAAAGCACCAAAGCAGAATTAAAAAAATAAACACTTTGAGCCGCTACCCTATTAATGAAGTAGCCATCAACTGGCTGAGATTTCAAAAATCCGTCGGACCTGTTATTGCTGGAGTCAGCAGTGTTGAGCAGTTGGAAGCAAATTTAAAAAGTTTGCAATGGGAGATGACTCCTGAATTATATAATGAAATCAATGAATAGAACTGAATTTCAGTTCTATTTTTTTAGGTTTGCATCCAATAACAACTTGCAACATCGCTACAAGTTGCTATTAGATATGATTTGGTGTATAATAAAACAAGATAATCGAATTCGTACGGTATTTAAATACCTTGGAACTAGAGCAGGGTATTTTTTGAGTGGAAAATTAAAAGGAGGTAAATATATGAGTGTATGGTTTACGGGTGAAATAAGAAAAAATATGGAAGAATACAGGGTCGTTGATCTTGATAAAAGTTATTTACAGAGATTGATTAATTTTCAGGAAAAAGTTTATAAAACTATAAAGGACAAAGATACTTTCGTTAAAAGCAGAGTGGAAGAATACGAAGAATTTCTTGGCGGCGGAGGAAAAATCTTAGGTTTTATGATTAATAATAAGTTGGTGGGATATAGGATTATTTCATATAACAAAGAGGAAATCGATCATTTTGCAGAAATGTTGAAGCTAGATACGAATAAGGATATGTTGTATCTTGATTCTACTATTATTAGAAAAGAGTATAGAGGGAATCATTTGCAGAGAAAGGCAATCGAACTAAGTTTAAAGGATGCTGGTAACAATGTAAACTTTAAATATGCTTTTGCGACTGTATCACCTAAAAATATACCTTCAATAAAATCGTTGCTGTATAACAAGGTTTATATAACGAAAGGAAGGAAAATTTATGGAGGTAAAGATCGCTTTATCTGCATGTATGATAAAGACATAGAAATAAAAGAAAGTAGAGAAAAATTACTCATGCCATTAAAACAATATGAGAAGATTAGTAATCATTTAGAAAATGGATATATGGGTATACATATTCATAATAATGATAACGAGTTCTTATTAGAGCTAGTTAAGCAGTAATTATGAATGGAGATGGAAAAATGACCAGTGTGTATATTGATTCGAAATTGCTGGAAAAATTTATGATGGATGCTTTTGAAAAATTGGGCATCCCTCATGATGACGCTATGGTTTGTGCTGATGTACTGATAACGGCGGATAGAAGAGGAATAGATAGTCACGGAATCGGAAGATTCAAGCCGATCTACTATGATAGGATTAAAAAAGGAATCTTGAATCCCATTACTGTTATCGATGTTATTAAAGAAACTGAGACAACAGCAGTTCTAGATGGAAATGACGGTATGGGTCATGTTGTAGCGAAAAAAGCAATGCAAATGGCCATTGATAAAGCTAAAGAGTATGGAATGGGCATGGTTGCGGTGAGAAATTCATCGCATTACGGAATAGCCGGTTATTATACTTTGATGGCTGCAGAAGCTGGAATGATAGGTATGACAGGGACAAATGCCAGACCTTCCATCGCTCCGACCTTCGGTGTGGAAAACATGCTCGGAACAAATCCTTTAACTGTGGGAATTCCAACCGACGAAGCTTTTCCTTTTGTTTTGGATTGTGCTACTTCTATATCTCAAAGAGGAAAGATAGAAAGGTATGCTAGAGAAGGAAAAGAAACTCCAAAAGGATGGGTTATCGACAAGGAAGGTAATGCAAGAACCGATACAGATGGAATACTTGAAGATTTGGTTTTGGGAAAAGCCGCTTTGACACCTCTCGGCGGAATAGGAGAAGAACTAGCCGGTTATAAAGGATTTGGCTATGCGACTATCGTCGAGATTTTATCCGCCGCTCTTCAAGATGGAAAGTTTTTAAAAGACATATCGGATCATGATGAAAATGGGAACCCGAAACCATATCAGCTTGGACATTTCTTTATAGCGATAAATGTTGAAAATTTCATCAACGTGGATATATTTAAAAAAATCGGCGGGAATATTTTAAGAAATTTGAGAAACAGTGAAAAAATGCCTGGTGAAGAGAGGATCTACACTGCTGGAGAAAAGGAATATATTGCTTGGATGGAGAGAAAAGAAAAGGGTATTCCTGTAGGGATAGAGCTTCAAAAACAGATAAAAGAAGTAATAGAGAAGTTGGAACTAAAGGGATATGAAAATTTCATATAGAATAGAAAAAAAGCAGTGGGTTAGAAATTTCTCCGCTGTTTTTTGTTATGTATAAACTCGTGGTACCGTAAAACTTATTTTTTTCGTATTTCTATAACGAGATATATTGAGGAGGGTTTTATAATGAAAAGAAAGATAAGCATGATATTGGTATTAGTACTTGTAATCGGCACATTGCTGCCTAGCATGGCTTTTGCAGCTCCTTATAAAAATAAAAACTTGAATATGGAGCAGTATGAACTGAAGAGTTTCCATTCGAGACTTTTTAACGATTTGCCTTGGGGACTTTTTAAAAGAGGAGAAGGCAATTTACCTCCTGGGCTTGCAAAAAAAGCAGAATTACCACATGGATTGACTAAGGAATTCCATGCTGACAACTTTGAGTTGTATGTAAACAAAATGATTATTAAGTATAATTGTGAAGGGACAGAAGGTTTAATTGAAGAAATTGAAAGATTGCTAGAAGAAGATTCGATTGAGAATGAAGAAGTGATTAGAGGGTTGATTGAAGATTTAAAAGAAATGTGTCTATGGGACCAGTTTATAGACAGGGTAGAATTGATTATTGATAAATGTGGAGAAGTAGATACAAGCATAACAGTTCAAATTGAAGCTTTGATGGATGACCCAGAAAACAAAGAAGATATTGAAGATTTGATTGAAGAGCTTGAAGAGCTTTGTGATGCTTATGAATACTATGAAGATTTAATCGGTGATATAAATGACATTATCGGTGATCCAGAGTTTGAATGGCCAGATGAAGACACTGGTGACTCATTCATGGCTACATTTGAAGATTGGAATGATATTGATGTTCCTGACCCTGATCCTGAAGTATTACTTGAGGCGATAGGAGTATTAGAAGCATTGCTTGATTATCTAGACGACATGTTTACTATTGAAGAAGGAATCGCTGTTTTAGAAGAGTATAAAGATGATATGGATGATATCCTTGAAGATACTGAATTTACGACTGGTGCGAGCTTTGGAGCTTACCTTGTAGTAGTAGAAACTACTTTTGATGAATATATCGAGGAAATTGAAGACTTAACTGATCCTAGTTTATTTGATATAATAGTATTGATATCAGAAGTAGAGTTATTCTTAGAGACTTATGAAGATATGAGATACATTACAACAGATGAGTATGATGATTATGTCGATATGAGAGACGAAGTATTGGTAGATCTAGTAGATGAGATTGCTGATCTGGATGATGATGAGTTAGATCTTCTATATGAAGAATTTGTAATTCTTACTGACGAATTAGATGATGAGGATTTTATTACTTTAACTCAGTATGAAGATTTCATTGACTTATATGACGAATTGATGGAGTTGTATGATGAATTAATGGAATAACCAATTAGGGGGAAGTGCGTCTTGAATTTAACATTGACAGAAGCTTTAGTAGAAATAAAGGAAGAAAATCAGGATGAACTAAGGAATGAATTCATAAAAGAGTATTTCCCGTTTATTATTAAAAAAGTATCAGATTTTACAGGTCGGTATGTAGATGTGAATAATTCGGATGAATTTTCCATAGCGCTTGATGCCTTCAATGAGGCTATCGACCGATATGATTTTAATAAAGGAAAATTTTTGAGTTATGCAAAACTTGTTATTGAAAGCCGACTGAAAGATTTTTATAAAAAGAAAAAAAATAAAGAGTATTTAAGGGATTCTATAAATGAGAGTGCATCAGATCAAAAGGATATAGAGAGAGAATTCATTTTGAAGAATGAAATATTAAGATTGTCCGGGGAACTGGAGAAATATAATATATCTTTTGATAAGTTGATAGATACTTTGCCGAAACACCAGATAACTAAATCGAATGCAATTGAAGTTACCAAATTGATTATTTCAGATGAAACCATTTTAGATTTATTGATTGAAAAAGGCAATTTGCCTAGGAAAGAAATAATAAATAAAATGAATGTGACAAATAAGCAACTGAAAAGAAGCAGAAACTTCATTATTGCAACGACAATTGTTTTATCGGGAGATTATGAAACCATAAGAGAGTATTTGCACATTGATTGAGGGGGTATTCACTGTGAATAAAGGCGTTATCGTAAAGATTAAAGATAAATATTGTGTTGTGATGACACAGGGAATGAATACAAAAAAAATTGTAAAAAAAGATGATTGCAGAGTTGGACAGGAAGTTTATTTTTTAACCGAGGATGTAATTTCAAGTGCAAAAACCGATTGGAAGAGATATGCTATTGCTGCCGTTTTAATGTTGGCGGTGTCGGTAGGAGCGTATGCATATCAACTGCAAAATACTGTATATTCAGTTGTAGCGCTTGATATAAATCCGAGTGTAGAATTAGAGCTTAATAGAAATGATAAAGTCATCGGGCTTGAAGCGAAAAACGATGATGGTGAAGATATCATTGATGAAGACATGATCGGTAAGCCTATTGAATATGTTCTCAATAAGTTAGTGGCTAATGCAAAAGATGAGGGATACCTTGAAGACGAAGATGGGAAATTGCTTTTAACCACTGTTGAAAAGAAAAACGACGATGACAGCATCGATGAAAAGTTGGCCGCATTGATCGATGGTAATGATTTGTATGAATTTGTCGATGTTGTAATACTTCAAGCAACCAATGAAGAACATGAAGAGGCTGAAGTAGAAGGCGTTTCTGTAGGACTTAAAAAGCTTGCCAAGATTGAAAAAGAAATCAACCCGGTTGCTGCTGAAAACAGAACTCAGGTTATGTCGGTAAAAGAGTTTTTCTATAGTTTAGAGAATTTAGAAAAATTCGAGAATGCTGAAGAAGTAAAGAACGGTCATGTGAAAATGAACAAAGAGAGAATGAAGGCAGCTATTGAAGCTCATAAGGAAGCGATGAAGAAAGAAATCGAAGCAAGAAAAGCTGAAAACGAGAATAAAAATACAGATGCCGAACAAGATCGTGATCGTGTAGAGAATGATAAAGATAAAGGCAGACCAGAAAATCCTGGTAAATCCAATGAAAATAGAGGCAACGACGAAGACGAAGATGACGAAGACGAAGATGACGAAGATTAGCAACTGATTAGCAACTGATAATCTCCTCCTAGATTTTTTATATTGAAATAGGGGGAGATTTTTTTATCTAAATTCATCTAATAATGACGGTAACGATTGTTACATACTTTTTATTTCAATAGTTGTAATATTAGAAGAAACATATAAAAGAGAGGGGTATATAAGATGGGTAAGAAATTTTCGAAATACATAAGATTATTCCATAGATATATGACAGTGCCATTTGTCGTTATAACGATTTATGTTATGCTTATTAATCCGGGTAATCCTGTAATGCTTAAAGTGCAAAAGGTAGCTATGTTGACTCTTGCAGTCACTGGAACAATATTGTTTTTGCAGATATATCAGAGAAAGTACTTTGGTAAAAAGAAGAAATAATGAAATGAGTAGCTAAGGCTACTCATTAATTTTTTATAGTTTATAAACAGTAGATATATATTGAATGAATAGTTTTAAAATAGTACAATGTTAGTATATAAATAGTACGA
>JAYENG010000236.1:0-8245 GCA_034721975.1 Bacillota bacterium | reverse complement strand
TGGTTTTCACTATCGCAATGGTTGTTTGATGGATATGTTTGTTTCGGCTTCCCGTTAATCTTCGTTGTACTAATCGAATTCGCTTCTCAAGCTTTATAATGTTTTCGGTTTTGACAAACTCCTTTCCTATTTTATTTAATTCATATTTGCGAGAAACTTGACGTTGTAAGCGTCTTAGTCTCTTTTCTAATTTCTTTACTGTCTGCGTTTTATTGATGTTTTTAAATACTGTACCATCAGAACATGTAGCAAGGTCTTTTATACCAACATCAATGCCTAAGCTAACCTCATTTAACACGACTGGTTCTACAGTTTGTTCAAAACCAACCGTGAGGTACCAATACTTTCCATCATATGTTATTCTCGGGTTAGTATATTTAGTTTCAGTAGGTATCTCACCTATCTCTGAGAACTTAATCCAACCTACCTTTTCAAGCAATACTTTATCTTCTTTGACTTTCAACTTCACATTATCATTAAAAAATTTAGGCTCAGCTTTATTCTTTTTCTTAAATCTAGGAAAGTCTTCAAAGTCCCTGAAAGTTAACGGTTTGCCACCTTGCTTAACTCTCTTAAGGGCAGATTTTCTGTAACGGTAGCCATGCTTTTTGCTTTCCTTATGAAATCTATCCAAAGCGTTGCAGACATCTTTAACAGCCTGTTTTGCAACATTATTGCTAACTTCATAAAGCCAAGCATAGTCTTCACATTGTTTTAACTGAGTTAGTTCTTTTCTCAAGCTACCATCGGGTATTTTTGTTAGCTTACCTATCTTTTCAAAGTGCTGAATCTGTTTTGATAAAGCCCAGTTATAAGTAAATCTAGCAGTCCCCGCAGATTTCCATAACTGCTGTTCTTGCTTAGTTGTAGGTCTAAGTCTAATTTTCTTGCTCAGAATCATCAGCAATCAACTCCCTGATTATCTTCTTAGCTTTATTTGCTCTCTTACCTTGCAACCTACAACTAAAAACTGTCACAATTTGAATCAAGTCCTCAACAAGCTCCTGTTCTTCTATTTTATCGGTATTATCAACTATTTCAATAGCTGTGTCATATTTAGCACAGATGTTTTCAATCAGCTCAAACCCAAAGCGAACCAACCTATCTTTGTAAAGAACAACTATCTTTTCAACTTTAGAATCAGTTACCATATCTATAAGGGAGTTTAAACCTTTGTTTTTATAGTTAATTCCACTACCGATATCAGTAATGATTTCAAATGGCTTTCCATTTGCCATAAGATAAGTTTGCATATTAGCTACCTGTCTATCGAGATCATCCTTTTGCTTTTGCGAAGATACTCGACAATAACCAACAACCTTCTTCTGTATATCAGATGGTTTATACAACCCAAGATATAGATTAACTTGCTCTTGGGAATAATAACGATGTCCGCTTTCGCTTACATGATGCGATTTTACTTTTCCTGTTTTATCCCAGTTGCGCACAGACTGGACCGTCACGCCAACTTTTTTTGCAAACTGTCCTATTGAATAATATTTCATAAAGTCACCTCCTAGATATAGAATGACATTTATTTGTGTTATTTTCAATAGATATTTACATGTTTTTATATTAATAGACTATCTGTTACTCCCCTCCTTTTTGGAAAGCATCGATTATAGGCACTAAAAATCCCGCTACAATACCACCCGAAAATCCGTTGTTATATAAATTTATACCTCCATGTACAACCCCTATATTATTGACTACCGCTAAATGAAGCATTCCAGCCAACACTCCAATACCGACACCGTATGTTCCCGCAATCGGAGCGATTGTTGTGGAAAATAAAACGGTGATGATCATTTCAGTCGATGACAAGTCATAGCCTAACATTGCAGCGATCGCTACAACTCCTAATATAATAGGTATACAATTTTTAGGATGTTTCCCGAATGCTGAAAATCCGACGATAGTAAATATTCCAGCTAAAACAGGTCCGTTGACTATGCCTCCAACTAAAAGAACATAACCCAAGCTCAACATTCCCATTAACCCCATATTAAAAAATGTTACTCCGTAGCCAAGCAATTGAGTAAAATCTGTTATTGTTCGTCCATTATACTTAACTATATTTCTATAATCGGTACTAGAATTTTTGTTGACCCAAAATCCAACCCCCATCAGATAAAGAAATAAAAAACTCAACATTGCAATCATTGCAATATCATTTTGTTCACAAACAATTCTAACTGGTGAAATATTCATATTCATCGCCCTAAGAACACCCGCGAATACCGTACCTATAATACCTGCTGTAAATCCAATGTTATATAGGTTGAACCCATCATGAAATCTAATCATGTGCGCAGACAACGGTGTGATGATAAAGCCGATCAATGTTCCCACCAATAATCCAACGACAATGCCAAACCCACTACTGACAATACCTGAAAACATGATTTCACTCACCAAAGGTGCTAAAGCTGTGCTGAACATTATAACCAGCAAAATATCTCTTACTGATATTTTTTGATACCTAGTATATAAATATCCGCCAAAATAGATAGGCAAAATATTCAATATGTTTTTTCCCATAAAAGAAAACCCTAATACAGTCATAAAAGCGGCGATAAGCAACCCGTTTATTCTCATTTCATATTTTTTTAGAAGATATAAATTAAGGAATCCGATGATTGCCGAATTGATAAACGCTGCGCCAGTTCCACCGATTTTTATAAAATCAGTCAATAAAATTGTGGGAGAAAATACAATGTTGCCCATTCCGCTAACAATATCAATTACATTTCCATTATCAATCATTTCCATAATGATTCCGAAGATAAAAAACGCTACTGGAAAAACCAATAGTATTTTTATTTTTTCTTCTTTGTGTAATTCTCTTTCGACAATATTACTTCCTATGATCATTCAGAAATCACCTTCTTTTTAAAATTCATTTGTGACAAAACCATTCCTGAAAACATTAAAATTATGCCTAAATAACCCCTTGAAGACAACACTTCTCCTAATAAAAGCATTCCACCAACGACTCCAAAAATCGCTTCCATGCTGAGAATAATGGCTGCATGAGATGGCTTGGCATGGCGTTGCCCTACTATTTGAAGAGTATAACCTATTCCAACGGATACTAGACCTCCATATAGAATCGGAACCAAAGCTTCATAAACAGTATTTAAGGTTGTCGTTTCTATTGAATATGCGATTATCGCACTTAAAAGCGCGCAAGTATAGAACTGAAAAATCGAAAGTTTCAATGCATCGTATTTCCTTACAAAATAATCTATAAATAAAATATGTATCGCCCAAAATACAGCTCCTACAAGCTGATATATATCACCTATATTTATTGCCATCGATTCACTTACTGTCAAAAAATATAACCCGGTTAGCGCCAAAATACTGCTTGAAATAGTTTTCAATGATAATTTATGTTTAAAAAATATACCTATTATCGGAACTAAAATTATATACATCCCTGTAATAAATGCTGCATTTCCTGCGGTTGTATACATCAATCCTATTTGTTGCAGCGACGCAGCGATAAATAATACTGATCCCAATAGTGCACCTGGCAATATCGCTTTTTTCAATTCGTTTTTTATCGGCAAACTACTTCTTTTATGATGCAATCTTACCATTAGCGGTATAAGCGCTGTTGCTCCAAGAGCAAATCTGATACCATTAAAAGAAAAACTACCGATGATCTGAGCCCCGACTCGCTGAGCTACAAAAGCGAATCCCCAAACGACAGCTGTAATAAATAATAGTATATTTCCTTTAACTTCATTTTTATTCATCGCAAAATCTCCTTATGAATCAGTATCATTTTAACATATTCCCTTGCTAAATTATATTGATAAGTTAATATATAATTATAAATTGTAATTATTTTATAATATGAGGTGATCAGATGCGTTTAGCAACAATCAATATTAACGGTAAAGAAATTGCTTCACTTATCATTGATGATCAAGTTATTACCGTAAAAGAAATCAACAATATATTTCAAACTGAATTTAAAACAGATATTTTTGGGATTTTGGTTAACGATCAATGGGATAAGCTTAAGACTTTTTACGATGAAATATTACTAAATAATTTAGATCAAATCAAGTTATCGTTAATTCCAATAGATGCAGTAAAATTTGCACCTCTGTATAGAAGGCCCGCTAAAATATTTGGAATCGGTCTCAACTATGCCGATCATGCAGCAGATTTAGCTGAAAAAACGCCAAATACAGAGCCTGCCAGTTTCTTTAAACCTTATACTACAATTATCGGCCCAAACGATTTCATCAATATTCCACTACAATCTGATAAAACAACTGCTGAAGCTGAACTA
This sequence comes from Bacillota bacterium, assembly GCA_034721975.1. Classification (GTDB taxonomy): domain Bacteria; phylum Bacillota; class Clostridia; order Peptostreptococcales; family Acidaminobacteraceae; genus DAOURC01. Next base: position 3,936 of record JAYENG010000236.1, on the reverse strand, counting down.
GGAATCATATTTAAAAAGGAATGTAAAAATATCGATGAGAATAATTGGTTGGACTACATAGCTGGGTTTACTACGATTATAGATATGACTGCTGAGGATATTTTAAGAAAAAATCCTAGATACCTAACACGCTGCAAAAGTTTTGATACTTTCTTTAGTTTTGGACCTGAACTGATTACACCAGATGAAATAGATGATGTATTGGAATTAAAGGTTTCAACTGTGATCAACAATAAGATTCACGCTGAAAACACTGTTTCAAACATGACTTTCAAACCTGACTATCTAGTTTCTTTTCATTCAAAAGTCATGACCATGCTGCCAGGTGACATCATTTCAACAGGAACTCCAAGAGCTGTGCACATAAATGATGGAGATGTTGCCGAATGTCGAATCGATGGATTTGCGAGTCTGACAAATCCTGTTGTCGACCTTAAAAAAGGAGGTATTTTATGAATCTAGGTTTAAAAGATAAATCAGTAATAATAATGGCATCCAGTTCAGGACTTGGAAAAGCAATAGCAACAGAATTTGCCCGAGAAGGTGCAAAACTTATGCTTTTCAGCACAAATAAAGAAAAACTTGTAAAAACAAAAAATGAAATCTATAAAATAACTGGAAATGAACCGTTGTTTACTGTCGGAGACATTACCAATTATGAAGATATAAAACGTTTAATTGCGAATACTGTCAATGCCTATAGCGGCATTTATGCTCTTGTCAATAATTCCGGGGGACCGCCTGCGGGAAATTTCGAAAATTTCAATGATGAAATTTGGCAAAAGTCATTTGAACTGACATTGTTATCTTATATCAGAACTATTAGAGAAGTTTTGCCATACATGAAAAAAGACGGTGGCGGTAGAATCATTAATTCCACTTCTTCTTCAATAAAACAAGTGCTTGACAACTTGATATTGTCAAACACTTTCAGAATGGGAGTTGTAGGTTTATCAAAATCCCTGTCACAGGAACTTGGAAAATATGATATTCTAGTAAATGTAATCGCCCCAGGTAGAATAGGAACTGAAAGAATTGATTATTTAGATAATTTAAGAGCAGAGAAACTTGGAATTTCTGTTTCTGCCCTTCAGGAAAAAACATATAAATCCATTCCTTTGGGGAGATATGGAAACCCTGAAGAATATGGAAAACTCGCTGTTTTTCTATGTTCGAAAGCAAACACCTACATTACCGGCCAAACAGTTCTTCTAGATGGTGGTTTAACTAAAGCATATTAAACAATCCTTGCGAAATGCAAGGATTGCTTTTTTTAAAATTATTTTAAAACTTTCCACATGTCATCTGCAAACTCGACTGGATTTTCTATTGTCAATCCCTCAATAAGCAATGCTTGATTATAAAGAATATTTGTAAATAGATTCACCTTATCCAAATCCCCATCACTAAAAGCGGTTTTAAGAGTATCATAAACTTCGTGGTTTACATTTATTTCTAAAACTTTATCAGCTTTTATATTTTGATCATTCGGCATCGCATTCAATACTTTCTCCATTTCTATTGAAATGTCTCCATCATTAGATAGACAAACCGGATGTTGCTTCAATCTCTTTGAAACTTTTACATCTTTGACCTTGTCTTTTAATTGTTCTTTCATATATTCGAAGAGTTCTTTGCTTCTTTTTTCTTGTTCTTCATTGACATCTTTTTCATCTGATTGTATACCTAAATCCGAACTTGAAACAGATTTAAATTCTTTATCTTTATATTTCATCAACATTTTTATTGCAAATTCATCAACTTCATCAGTGAAATATAGAATTTCATATCCCTTATCAACAACTAATTCCGTTTGAGGCATTCTATCGATTTTTTCAATAGTCTCTCCTGATGCGAAGTAGATGTATTTTTGGTCCTCTGGCATTCTAGAGACATATTCTTCAAGAGTGACCATTTTCTTTTCTTTTGAAGAATAAAACATGATCAAATCCTGCAATATTTCTTTTTCTGAACCGAAGTTGTTGTAAACACCGAATTTCAATTGTCTTCCAAACGATTTAAAGAATATTTCATACTTTTCACGATCTTCTTTCAACAGAGTCTCCAATTCTTTTTTAATCTTGTTTTTAATGTTTTTAGCAATGATTTTAAGCTGTCTGTCGTGTTGCAGTATTTCTCTTGAAATATTAAGTGATAAATCTTCAGTATCCACCAATCCCTTTACAAAACTGAAGTAATCAGGGAGCAATTCTGGATTCTTGTTCATGATCATCACACTGCTTGAATATAACTCCAATCCTTTTTCATATTCTTTAGTGTAGTAATCATAAGGCGTATTCTCAGGAATATAGAGTAGAGCGTTAAAACTTACTGCTCCATCGATCTTGTAATGAATATGTCTGATAGGCTTGTCGAATCCGTAACGTTTTTCAACATAAAAGTTTTCATAATCTTCGTCGGTTAATTCATTTTTGTTTTTTCTCCAGATCGGTACCATGCTGTTGACTATTTGCTCCTCGACAAATTCTTCATATTCATCTTCAGTGCCTTCTTTTAATTTGCTAGATTCCATATCCATTTTAATTGGGTACCTGATAAAATCAGAATACTTTTTGATTATTTCTTTTATCTTATACTCGCTTAAATATTCATCATAATCGATATCATCTGCATTTTCTTTGATTTTAAGAATGATATCCGTTCCAAATGTTTCCTTTTCACATGATTCAATTGTATATCCTTCCGAACCGTTCGATTCCCATTTATAGGCCTCATCACTTCCAAATGCCTTAGAAACAACCTTTACTTCATCCGCCACCATGAATGCCGAATAAAATCCAACGCCGAACTGACCTATGATATCGACACCGTCATGTGTTTCATTACTCTTTTTAAAATCATATGTACCGCTTTTAGCGATGACTCCAAGATTGTCGACCAACTCATCTTTAGTCATTCCTATCCCAGTGTCTTTAATAGTCAACAACCTATTTTCTTTATCTTTGAATATTTTAATAAAGTAATCTTCTTTGTTGAAATCGATCGTTTTATCAGTTAGTCCTGTATAATACATTTTATCTATCGCATCACTCGCATTAGAAATCAATTCTCTTATGAAAATCTCCTTATGTGAATAAATCGAATTAATCACTAAATCAAGTAACCTTTGTGATTCTGCTTTGAATTTTCTCTTTGCCAATTTAATCTCTCCTTTTATTTTATGTAATAATGCACACAAGGAGGGGGCTGCTCATGTGCATCGTACAATTTTGAAAACTTATTCAATTTCAATCGTATAAGCATTTTTAGATTTTTTATGTTTAGGGACAATTATCGTCAATACGCCGTCATCAAGTTTAGCCTTGATTTCATCATCCATAGCATCAGCTAAATATATAGTGCGATTCATAGAACAAACATGTCTTTCTTTATGAATGTAGTTTTTTTCGCTTTCATCGATTTCTTCTTCTTTATCAATGTTTATTGTCAATCTTTCATTATTCATTTTTACATTTATTTCTTCTTTTTTAATTCCCGGTAGTTCAGCTTCAATTTGATAATTATCATCACTTTCTTTTACATCTAATTTGAAGGTACCGTTTATCAAACTTTTTCTAGGCAACAATGTGTCTGAAAAAAAGTCATCAAGCATGTCATAAATGTCCTTGAATCCATTTCTATCTATCACTCTGTTTCGATTAAAAGGTACTAATCCAACCATGTTCAATAACTCCTCTCAATTTACATTTTATTTTGTTAGCACTCTCACCCCGTGAGTGCTAACTATACTTACAATATACAACTCTTCTTTTTTCTTGTCAATGTTTTTTCAATAAAAAGAAAAAAATTTATGATTCATTTATGATAATGTCCTAATATACCATTTATGATAATGTCCCATATTTAAAATATATAGTATAATAAAACCTCGTTAAAATATTATATCTCGAGGTGGTTATTATCAGAAAGGTAGAT
>JAYENG010000235.1:0-1514 GCA_034721975.1 Bacillota bacterium | reverse complement strand
GAATTCCTACACTGTAAGTATATCACATTTCCGACTCAAAAACAAGAAAAAGCCCCATTTTTAAAGGCTTTTACATAAATTTTATTTTTTATATTTATCGAGACTGAATTTTATAGGAAGTTAACATTTAATTGAGCAATGGAACGTTCGCATACAGTTCTCTTTTTGTAAAGGTTTATCCAGATGTCGGAATCTCTTGAGTAAGCTGAGTTGAATCGGTATTCTTCATCGATTGCAATATTAACCTTACGACCATAAATAGCATCTGAACATGGATGTTTACAATCGTTGGCATAAATGATTTCACCATTTAGTGCGTGAGTTTTGATTAAAGGGCATCCATAAGAGAATCTGTCGGCTCTTTTATCACTACGGATTGGACCAAGTGATTTCATTGGTAAATTGGTTTTGCGACAAATTAGATTACCTTCAGAATTGAAAAAGAAATTATTTTTTTCATTGTCTTGAGAGTAGTTGTAAGTTTGACACTTTGAACAGTTGTTTCGTTGATTTAGTGGAATGATAGGAATGATATTTTTTTTAGAAATGTATTTATAATTATCGTATCCATCAAACCCTGAATCGGCTAAAAAGAAATCTATATGTTCACAAGATTGTTTAGTAAAAAAGAGTTCTAACGATGGTATTAGCGTTGTAGAATCATATTCATCTTTAATTTCTGCAGGCATTTTATCATTATAAAAGTTTTGAACTATATCAGGGAATTGGATGTCTTGAATAACTCCCAGACCATCAGTTATAATCATTGTTTTTTGATAATACCCAAAATGGCCATTTAAATAAGCGAGAGATATATCATTATTTGAATTCGCTTTTTTAGGCATTTTACTTTGAGCATATTTAACGGGATCGAAATTTTTATGAGCATGACCAGTTTTAGCATAATTTTTAGCTGTTTTAAGCAAAGACTCAAAGAATTTGGGGTTGTTTTCGGTAACGTATCCTTCGAAACCAGTTGTATCGGCAATTAAAATTCTAGATGAATCTGGAGTGATTTCAAGAAGTTCAGAATTAACTATAGAAACCAATTTATCAAGAGTCAAATGAATCTGGTCAAGAAACTTAATCCTGAATCTAGAAATTTGAGAAGGATGAGGTAAAGAAGTAAACCCTAATGAGAGTCTTAAATCAGGCGAATCTTTGAGGATGTTTAAAAGAGTGATATCTCTAGAAATAGATCGGAAATTTTTATAAATGAAAAACATGAACATGGCTTCGAGAGAAAAATCTCGATTACGTCCCATAGATTGATAATAAATGTTATAAAACGAGCTTGGAATAATTTCAGAAAAAGAGATGAAAGATTTGAACAAATCAAAATAATCACTAGAACTATCAGTGAGGAATTCACGAAATTCCTTGTTGATATCAAATAAAGATAGTTGATAAAAGTTTGACATAGTTTCCTCCTTAATGGTTATATTTTATATATTTGTTATTATATTCATACCCAAAGGGGAGGAAACTATTCAAAATAAAGAGCTGAAAAGCAG
>JAYENG010000234.1:0-1515 GCA_034721975.1 Bacillota bacterium | reverse complement strand
CAAGTATCGTCTCTGCGATATTCTGATCTACGGATGTGTAAATAATAATTTCATTGTCAGAAGTTCCTTTAGAACAGCCTGATAATAAAATGAATAATGATAAACCGATTATTAAATAAGTTTTGAGTTTCATTGATATCACCTGATTATATTATACATAACCGTGATTAATATGATACAAAATCCTATAAAGAAGGAAGACCTTAATTCAATTATCAAAATAATAAATGTAGATAGTGGAATAAATGATTCACATTATGTCGATCGATATAAAATTAAGGTATTCTATTAAAAGGTGTTTGTTACCTTAGAGCGAAATGATTCAATAATGCATACTGATTGCGAACTGATTTATTGGTGAGATAAAGAAGGGGCAGTATAATGAAAGTACAAAAGAAACAATTGTGTGAAAATAGTCAAGACTGTTAAAGAAGTAGAAACATACTTGGCGAAGCTGAAGTATGCACTTTCATTGGATAATACCATAATTGAATTTCAGGAAAGTAGACAGGTTGATTTTGCAAGAATGATTCAATATACAAACAAGTATACAATTGCAGAATTGTTTCCGAATGAATCACCGAAACTTGTTGTTAAAGAAGAATTAAAAAAACTGAATATATTGAAACTGTGAAAGATACAAGATTCCCAAAAAGCTCGGAATTTTGGAGTTTTGGAAAGGTATATGATTCAAAAAATGTCTATATCAAATTGAGAGTTGAAATTTTGAAAAGAATCGAATTTTTGTTTTTATCTTTTCATTTTTCGGAATGGCATTTTAAGGAAGAAGATTTTCATATTTATAGAGTCGGAGATGATTTCAATTAAGATTTTAAAAAGCGAGAATAAAATGTGCTTGAGTTGCATGAAAGAACACGAAGTGCAATACGTCGAAATAATGGAAGAAAATATATTCCGAGGCGAAAAAGTGCAATTTTCAGCTCGTTATGAGTATTGCACGAATACCCGTGAATTAACGACTTATGAAGAGTCGGTTGATTCAAATGACATTTCTTTTAAAAATGCATATAGAGACAAGATGGGATTACTATCGATTGACGAGATTATTGAAATACGAAAGCAATATGGTGTCAGTCAAAAGGATTTTTCAAAGATTCTTGGATGGGGGCCATCTACAATAACAAGATATGAAGGGCATCAGGTACAGGACAATATACATGATGATGTTTTGCGAAAGATTAAAAAGGATTCAAAGTGGTTTATCGAATTGCTTGAACGTTCTAAAAGTGAATTGTCTTCTAAAGCCTATGCGAAATATAAAAGCAAGGCAAAAAAAATATTTTATAAAGATAAAAATGATTTCTTGGTTAATGCGATTCTTGCTAAGTATTCCAACATTGGGAAAAAATTATTGCTGACCGGGGGAAAAGAAATTGATCTTGATAAAGTTGTAGAGGTTATTAATTATCTTGCACAAAATGCAAAAAAACTTTATAAAGTCAAATTGATGAAACTTTTATGGTATTCTGACAATCTGAATTATAAAAGAAAAAA
>JAYENG010000233.1:0-1516 GCA_034721975.1 Bacillota bacterium | reverse complement strand
CCTCAACCAAAACAGGAAACTCAAGTGTATTCTCTTTGATTCGATAGTTTTGATTATTCCAAAGACACACAGGTTTTTTTAAAACAGGAACAACTTTGAGTTTCTTTGATTTTCTGTAGACACTTTTAGCATCACGAACCGCCTGGTTTTTAACAGCACTTGGCATCGGTGCAGCAATATCTTTTGATGTGAGTTTTAGCACTTTTTTAGCCACAACCATTTCGGAAACAGTATTATTAACCGTTTCGATGTAGGTTTTGCTGATTGAAATCAATAGGTTCTCTTGTTGAGTTGTAGGAATAAGTTTGATTTTAACAGTTCTCATAGTTACACCTCACAAACATTTGTTCTGCTTAGATTGTACCATAATTGTTTGTATCCAATAATTAAAAGGTATATACTATAAATCCAATATCTGTTATCAAAGAGTACATCGAGAATCAAAAAAACTGGGCACAGTCCCTATTTTGAAAAAACCTCAACCAATTTAGGCTACAATAGAATACGACTCTTTCCATTGATTTTACAATATTCAATCACTTTTTTTATATTTAAACAAAAAACACCCCTTATATTCCAACACATTTATTGTGTCCAATATAGGGGCTCGGTTCACTTGAGGTCATTTCATTATTTTTTTCAAATTATTTTTAAACTCTTCAAAATCGCCATCATAACTGATGATTGCAATATCCAATTCCTTCGCCCTTACGAAGAAACTGTCATTCATCAATCGAGATGTGGTGACCAAGGCTTTTATGACGTTATCATCGCCTAACTGACTGCTATTGACTATGATTTCATTCAAATATTCCTTGTTGACTTTCTTTGTATCTTTACATGATATAACTACAAGCTTGCCGTTTTTTGTTGCAAGTACATCGATTTCATTTTCAAAATTCTTGACTTTGCTATCCCATGTAAAAAGAACAGAAGCATCGATGTCGTCTAGTTTTAATTCTTCAACAGCCTTGTAAGTAATAAGCTCCAACCAACTGCCGCTGAGTTTAAAAAATGATTTCAAGCTAGCATCTGTAAACCGATAGATTGTTCTGTCCATATTGTCGGCAACCACTCTGAAATAATCTTTTTTTACAAAATGATCGATATATTCTCTAAAATACTCTATCAAACGCCTATCAACCGCTTTGAATTTAACTGTGAAAACAAGCGACCTTGTTTCGTTTTCAGCAACGACATTCGGATCAACAAAAGCCCTAGAAAACCTTCTCCATCTTTCAAAATCATCTAAAATCATCTTTACCGATCCATCGTAAACCAATCTGTCAAAAACATCATTATTATCTAATTCAACATCGCCACCTGCAAGTTGAATATAATCACTGACTTCTAACATTTCATTTTTCCTTTTAACACTCTTGATTTTATTATTTTTATATTTTATCAAATTCATAGAATCAGAATTATAAAAAACAAGCTCAGTCACTTCTCGATTAATCATGCTGATAATTGCAAGAGATTCGGCGATTTTCAATTCAATGATCTGAAAATCGCC
>JAYENG010000232.1:0-8291 GCA_034721975.1 Bacillota bacterium | reverse complement strand
TCAGTCAAGCGAGTAATTTTACCATCGTATTCTTCTTCAGGTAAATATTTTTCATCAACTGTTTCCCAAGGGTTTGTAGTAATTTGTTTCATACTTAAAGATACTTTATTTTCTTCTCGTTTGAAACTTAATACTTTTACTTCAATTTCTTGATTTTTCTTTAAAACGTCTTGAGGCTTATTCACTTTTCCCCATGAAATCTCAGATACATGAAGTAAACCGTCAATGCCACCTAAATCTATAAATGCGCCAAAATCTGTAAATCGTCGTACGACACCAGTCATTATTTTATCGATTTCAATTTTAGACCATGCTTCTTTCATGTTTTCTTCATGTTGCTTTTTCAATAAATTCTTTCTAGAAAAAATAAGTTTGTTTTTCTTTCTGTTGAATTCAATTATTTCAACTTCTATATCTTTGCCTTCATATGATTTCAAATTGTCTACAAATCTGACATTAATATGAGACGCAGGTATGAAACCTTTGATTCGTTTATAAAAAGCAGTTAAACCGCCCTTTACAACTTTATCAACTTTAATAGTAATAATTTCTTTGTTTTTATACGCATTTTCTAAATATTCCCAATCTTTCTTTGATTGAATACGCAAAACAGACAATAAAACATTGCCTTCTCCATTATCTTTTTTAACGACAACAGCTTCAATTTCTTGATCGACAGTAAACTCTTTATCTAAATCAAAAGACTCAATCGTTGAAATTTCTTTTCTAGGAATTATTCCATCAGCCTTATAACCGATGTTAACGATTAATTCATCTTTACCTATCATCACAATTTTTCCAAATACAACCTTGCCAGTCCTTGGAACATTATAAGTTTCATCAAATTGTTCCATTAATTCGCTCATAGCTGAATTATCATGCATTAGTATTCCCTCACCTTCATTTATCAATTTATCTACAACTTCATTTATTATCCATTCTGGTGTTGACGCACCAGCTGTTAGCCCTATTTTATCATATTTTTTAAGTTCTTTCATTACCAAATCATCTTTTGTTTCAATATGAATAGAATTGGGACAATTGATCTTACTTATTTCTAATAATTTTTTTGTGTTTGAGCTGTGTTTCCCACCGATGATTATCATAAAATCGACGTCTTTCGATAAATCATCAGCGTAAAATTGCCTTTCAGAAGTTGCACTACATATAGTATTATACACTAAAACATCTTCAAATCTATCATAAATTTTGTTTAGAATTGATTTATAGACATCATACATTAGTGTTGTTTGTGCAATTACAATAATTTTACCATCAAAATGGATATTTTCAATATCATCCGGGTTGCTGACAATGGTAGAATACTCTAAACACCATCCATTTACTCCGATGATTTCAGGATGGTTTTTATCACCAACAATAATAATTAGGTTGCCTTGATGACAATGATTTTGTACAATATTATGAACTTTTTTGACATAGGGACATGTTGCATCAACGATATTTAAATTTAAAGATTCGGCATAATCATAAACTTCTTTTGAAACTCCATGACTTCTAATAATAACGGTATCCCCTGGTTTTAATTTTTCTAAATCGTCTACTGAGATAATTTCATTATCATACAATTTATTTATAACCTGAGTATTATGTATCAGAGGTCCGAATGTATAGATAGGTACAGTCGATTTCTTTTTTTCGCAGTATGCTGTTTCAATCGCTTTACTGACTCCAAAGCAAAATCCAGCTTCTTTAGCAATATAAATTTTCATTTTTTAAGCTCCACTTTTTCATATATTAAATCTAAAATTTCATTGGATATTTGTATATACTCATCGGTTGATAGTTTTTGTCCGAAGTACTTTTCCAGCACAACCGGATTATGATATTCAATATTGATTCTGCCAAATAATTTATAGTTCGAATCGATTGTAACTGGTATGATTTTAACTTTTGAACGAATTGCCATCAATGAAACACCCGGTTTTGCATCGAGATGAATTTTGGGATTTGTTGTATTTCTTGTGCCTTCAGGAAACAGCAGCAACGGTTCATTTGATTTCAATATTTTTAGAGATGTTTTAATCGCACCAATATCGTTGGCATCCCGATCGACAGGAAATACTCCCATGACGGGTAAAATTTTAGCTAGAATCTTATTTTTAAATATTTCCTTTTTTCCCATTGTATTTAATTTTAATGGACAAAACGCGCCGATAACGAGAGGATCATAATTACTGAAGTGATTTGGTGCAATTATCACCGCTTCATTTCTAGGTAAATATTCCAAGCCATAAATATGTACTCTATAAAATATTCTAAAAAACAGTTTTACAATATTTTTATAAACATAGTACATGGTCAACCTCTCCTAATTAAATCTTCAATGGTTTCAACTACATTTTCAATAGTCATATTTGAAGTATCGATTTCAATTGCATCTTCAGCTTTTCTTAAGGGAGAATGTAATCTTGTTGAATCGATTTCATCCCTCATCCTTATTTCCTCTATAAGAATATATATATCAGTTTCATAGCCATCGTAGCTTAAATCCTTAAGTCTTCTCCTTGCCCGTTCTTCTACAGTTGCGGTTAAGAAAATTTTAAAGTCTGCGTCTTTCAATACAACAGTACCAATATCTCTACCATCCATTATCACAGACTGATCTTCAGCAATCATTTTTTGTTTTTCTTGCAAGAACTCTCTAATGATACTTATCTTTGCATAATTAGAGACATTGTTAGTTACTAAAGGAGATCTTATCTCCAACGATACATTCAATTTATTCATAAATATTATGTTATCGATGAATTCCAAATTAATTTTAGGTAATGCATTTTCAATCATTTTTAAATTATCTTCTGCTATTTGATTATTTAAAAAATACAATGTGATTGCGCGATACATCGCCCCAGTATCTATGTAAGTTATTTTCAAATCATTTGCAATTTGTTTTGCAATAGTGCTTTTCCCTGAACCCGCAGGTCCATCAATAGCTATTTTCATCAATTTCACCCTCACTCTACTAGAATAATAATAACTATATATAAGATTATAGTCAAATGAAAAAGCTGACTTTCGCCAGCTTTACAAATAAATATTATGTTTTTCCCAAATACTTTCAAGTTCGTTAAATTTGTTTTCTAAAGTTTTCTTATTGTCTAAACTAAGTGCGATGATTAACGCATTTATCAAACTCATAGGCGCTGTCAATGAATCTACAAAAGTTTCAATTTCATAATTTACAGTTAAAATTTCTGATACATTGTCAGCTATAGGTGAGTTGTAACTATCAGTCAAACCCAAAACAGCTATTTTTTTATCTCTCAGCATTTTGACTATTTCAAGAGTTTGCCGTGAATATCTCGGAAAACTTATGGCTATCACCAAATCGCGAGTGGTTGTATTAATAATCTCATCGTAGATATCATTTGCTCCAACTGGGATGATTTTAACATTGCCGTGAATAAATTTTAGATAAAACGTTAAATATTCAGCTAACACTTTTGAACTTCTAAAGCCTAGTATATATACAGTTTCAGCAGCTTTTATTTTTTTAGCTATTTCTTTTAATTTCTCAACATTTAGATTATTGATAGTTTTTTGTATATTGTTTATATCTTTGACCATAATATCTTTAATAACATTTTTTTCGTCTTCATGTTCACTTAAATGCTCAAATCGTTGTAAAGAAGTCAAACGATATTGTATTGATTCTTGAAGGTTTTTTTGAAAAGATGGATAACCAGAATAACCCAACGAATGGGCAAAGCGAACAACAGTAGATTCGCTTACGCCTACTGATTTGGAAAATTCGTGTACTGTCATAAAAATAACTTTATCATAATTTGCTATTACATAATCAGCTAATTTTTTATGACCTTTGCTCAAATTTGAATATTTTGAACTAATATCATTTAGCGTATCTTCTCTTTTCATCAAATCACCATTACTAAACAGATTGTGCTAATAAATAACCTTCTGTCAGTGCTTTTCTATTAAGATCTTCAGTTCCTTTAGGAACACGTGCTAATATTGCTTTTTCAACACTTTCTCTAGAAACCAATTTTGTAATTTCGACAATGACACCAATCGCTACTATATTTGCAACGATGCTCTTTCCTACTTTTTCAACAGCAGTTTTGATAATAGGAACTTTTACGATTTTTCCGTATTCATATTTATCATCCAATACAACTTCATCATCAACAACTAGGATGCCATTATCATTAACTGATTTAGCATATTTATCACTAGCTATTTGCGTTAAAGCTAAAACCAAATCCGGGCTAGTCACTTTAGGAAAATCAATATCGCCATTGGAAATGATTACTTCTGCTTTACTTGCTCCCCCTCTTGCTTCAGGGCCATAACTTTGTGTTTGAATGGCAGTTTTATCATCCATAATTGCAGCTTCCGCCAAGATAACACCTGCAAGTAACAAACCTTGACCACCTGATCCAGATAGTCTTATTTCAGCATGGTTATTCATTATTTTGCAGCTCCTTTCAAACGATCGATTAATTTTAAATATTCAGCAGTATATTCAGGTGCAGTAATATCTTTAAATTCACCCATTAACTCTTTTCCTGCTTTTTTATCTTCAGGTAATTTATCAATAACTTTTACATCGACGAAATTATTTTTAAGGTATTCCATCATCTTGACAGGAGATCCAGATTTGTTTTTTCTACCATAATAAGTTGGACAAATACTAGCGGCTTCAACTAATGAAAATCCTTTATTCTGAATACCTTTTTTAATGTATTTTATCAATTGTGTAGTATGATACGCAGTTGACCTTGCAGCGTAAGTTGCACCTGCTGCAGCAGCCAATTGTGCAATATCAAATGGTTTGTCGATATTTCCATGAGGAGCAGTAGTTCCAAGTGCATTTGTAGGAGTTGTAGGTGAATATTGTCCACCAGTCATTCCATAAATATTGTTGTTGAAAACTATTGTCGTAATGTCGATATTTCTTCTTGCAGCATGAATCAAGTGGTTACCACCTATAGCTGATGCATCACCATCACCAGTGATTACAATCACATCCAATTCAGGCTTCGCCAATTTCACACCAGTGGCAAACGCCAAAGCGCGACCGTGAGTCGTATGAAGTGTGTTGAAATCCATATATCCAGGTGCTCTTGAAGAACAACCGATACCAGAAACTATTGTAACTTTATCTTTATCAAGTCCTAATTCATCGATAGCTTTAGCTATCGCTCTTGTAACTATACCATGGCTACAGCCAGGACACCAAATATGAGGTAGATTTGATTCTCTAAAATATTCTTTAATTAAGTTGCTGCTCATTATAATACCTCCTTAACTTTATTTGCAATTTCAGAAGGCGTTGTAATTTCACCATTTGCTCTACCGATATGATAAACTTCAGAATTTGATTTCACAATACGCTCTACTTCTTGAACATATTGACCTAAATTCATTTCAGCAACCAAAATTTTATCTAACTTCTTAGAAATTTCAGCTATTCTTTTCTCAGGAGATGGCCAAATAGTTATTGCTCTAAACATGCCTGCCTTTATTCCTTCAGCTCTTAAAGCTTTAATTGCACTTTTTACAGTTCGTGCAGTAGATCCGTAAGAAATAATTAGGATTTCTGCATCATCAACCATATATTCTTCATAATCAACAATATCATCTAAATTATCATCAATTTTACTCATCAAATGGCCTAGCATAACTTCTGCATTTTCACTTGAATTACTAGGGAAACCAGATTCATCATGGAACAAACCTGTTACATGATATCTATGACCTTCACCAAAGTTTGCCATTCTAGGAACAATTTCTCCTTCTTCAGTTTTATAAGGTAAATATTCATCGTTTTCCTTAGGTTTTACACGATCATATATTTCGATATCTTTTTGAGAAGGAATTTCAATTTTTTCTCTCATATGCCCTATGACTTCATCGGTCATAAGTATTACAGGAGTTCTATATTTCTCTGCCAAATTAAATGCTCTTACTGTTAAATTAAAAGTTTCAGTTACCGAGCTTGGAGATAAAGCGATAACAGGATGATCTCCATGAGTTCCCCACTTCGCTTGCATAATATCACCTTGTGCAGGAGATGTCGGCAATCCGGTTGAAGGACCACCCCTTTGTACATTTATGATTACAAGTGGGATTTCTGCAATGGAAGCATATCCAATATTCTCTTGCTTTAAACTAAATCCTGGTCCACTAGTTGCAGTCATTGATTTCAATCCTGCTAACGAACCACCTATTGCAGCCGCTATACCACCAATTTCATCTTCCATTTGAATAAATTTTCCACCATAGTATGGTAGATGCAAAGCTGATAATTCCGCTAATTCAGTTGATGGAGTAATTGGGTAACCAGCATAAAATCTCATACCAGCCATTAATGCGGCTTCAACACAAGCTTCATTACCTTGCATCAATTTGATTTTTTTACTCATTATCTTTTCCTCCTAACCATATTGCAAAATCTGGACATCTTAATTCACATAGTCCACACTTAGTACAAGCATCGATATTGACAATTTCAATTTTTTCATTATGATCTAAAGCTAATACATTTGTGGGACAAAACGAAACACAAATATTACAGCCTTTACACCAATCCTTATTGATTTTCAATTCTAATTGGTCTTTAGTATTCAACTTAAAACCCTCCTTATTTAACTCTGTGAATATAGTATCAAGATAGCATCAAAAATGCAATAGTTATTCCATAATTCGAATATAATTCTAAAACGAAAAAAATATTGCATTTCGAATGCAATATTACGTGAATAAATGTATACTATTTCTTATATATTATATATAAAATAGGTGGTATGTTTTTTTGATTTATAAAATTTATTTTTGTTACATTAAATATATTTTGATCAAGTAGTCTAAGATGCTCTATAAGAGATATGTCCTCTACTTTCCCCCTTATGGAACCAGGATAAGATGTTATAAAAACATAACCATATTTTGCCAACAACGAACAAACACATTCAATTGAATTGATAGTGGACTTTGACTGAGTGTGAATTTTTTTATTGCTTTTAGGCAAATAACCTAAATTGAAAACTGCTAAATCTATGGCATCAGTAATATATTCATTTATATTTTCATGGGTGTCATTAATTAATTCAACATTGAAAATGTTTTCATCGATTAATAATTCCTTAGTATTATTGATAGCTAAAGATTGAATGTCGAAAGCATATATTTTAGATAGAGGAAATTTTTTAGCTAATTTCAACGTATCAAAACCATTGCCTGCTGTTGCATCGACAATGGTTTCAATATTTGATAGGTCATCAAGTATTTCATCTAAATAATCATTGACATGATTAAACATTAGTGAGCACACCCTAGTGAGAAAAATTTCTCCAAATCAATGAAATTATTATCAAACACATTTTTATCTGCATATTTATCTATAAAAAATCTGAATTGCTCTGAATTCAACATGCATGATCTATAATCATGGACCAACATATAATTCAACGACGCTCTAGTCAGTGAATCTTTATTAATAAATGTATCATGTTCCTCGATAAACTCAATATCTGTCAATGAAGGTGTATCAATTTCAAATTGAAGCAATCCTACAATCTCTTGATTTATGACGCATATGAAATATTCATAATAGTTAGCATAAGAATCATCATTAAAGACAAATTGTCTATCTGCTAGTTTTAATTCAATCATTGAATTCCCTCCTTAATTTCATCACTTCATTTTCTGATAAATAACGATATTTTCCAGGACTCAAGTCATCGTCGAATATGTCTCCAATTTGAATCCTCTCTAATTTGAGGATATCATACCCTAATTGTCCAAGCATTTTTCTAATCTGGCGATTTCTTCCCTCATATAAAGTTATTCTCAATATTTTTTCATCTTCTATTATCAAATTTGAAGGCTTCGTCAAGTAGTCATCTATAAAAAGACCCTCTTCAAATTTCAATTTATCTTCGATTTTAAAATTATTATCCACATAAACTCGATATACTTTTGATATATGATGCTTAGGATGAGTTAATTGATATGTCAATTCACCGTCATTAGTCAATAATAAAAGACCACATGAATTGTAGTCCAGCCTGCCGATGGGATACAATCTTTCTGTTATATTCGGCATTATGTCCAGTACTGTTTTTCTGCCGAATTGATCATCTGTTGTCGAAACATAACCTTCAGGTTTATTGATTAAAACCACAATGGTTTTATTTTCAAGATGAATTGTTTGATTCTTGAATTTTACAATATCTTCGTCCATATCAATTTTAATTCCCATTTCTGAAACAATTTACCATTGACAGAAATAAGGCCGTTTTTAA
>JAYENG010000231.1:0-1522 GCA_034721975.1 Bacillota bacterium | reverse complement strand
GAGATACAGGTGCATTAGCTACCACTCCTACAGCTGCAGCTATAGCCAATTTAACTCCCTCACCGCCTCTTGCAATCTTATATGTATATCCAAAAGCAAGCATTGTCAAAGCCATCGTTCCCATAATAATAAGATGAATAGGCAACGACATCGGAAATCCTTTTAAAAATGATGTAAAAAAATGTCCCAACGCTCCAACTAATGCACCTGCAACAGGGCTGATAAAAAGTGCAGCAAAAAATGCAGGCATAGAATCAAACGCTATAGTTGTTCCTGGAAAGAATAAATTTGCTCCGATAAAGCTAATCGCTATGAGTAGTGCAATGGTAACAAGTTTTTTAACTTTCATTTTAAACTCCTTTGAAATATTTATTTTTTAATGCAGCTAACAATTTGATGTTTTCACTGCGTTTTTTTACAGCTATTCTCACAAAGTACTCATCTAATCCTTTATAATTATCACAATTCCTGACTAAAATACCTTCTTCAATAAGTTCTTCTCTAAATTCACTGGCTTTCACATCTTTCAGCTTGAAAAGAATATAATTCCCTTGACTCATATAAACACGTTCAATTATATTCAGTTCTAACAAATGACTCACCAACCAACTTCTCTCTTCCCTATTGGTTATATTGGCATCCATTTTGTAGTCTATGTCTTTAAAACATTCTATGGCAAATTTCTCAGCATAAGCATTTACATTCCACGGTCTTTGATAACTCCTGATGCCTTTTGCCGTTTCCTCTCTAGAGCAAAGTCCATAACCAAATCTTATGCCGGGCAGGCCATAAAACTTCGTAATAGCCTTAATGATTACTAAATCGATGTCCTCTTCTAAAAAAGGTGTGAATGGTAATTTTCCAATACTGTAGTCAAAAAACGTTTCATCTACAATAATCCTTTTATTATTTTTTTTCGCGAATTCAACGATTGAATTCATAGTTTTAAAAT
This sequence comes from Bacillota bacterium, assembly GCA_034721975.1. Classification (GTDB taxonomy): domain Bacteria; phylum Bacillota; class Clostridia; order Peptostreptococcales; family Acidaminobacteraceae; genus DAOURC01. The sequence goes on along the minus strand of JAYENG010000231.1, from coordinate 570 downwards.
CCAGCATGCTTCCATCCGGGTTGTTTGGATGCGCAATTATCACGGCATCAACTGATTCAAATTTTCTATAAAAGTCATCAACATCAATTTTCAACTGATACTTTTTTTCTTCAATTTGATAATGCGTATATTCTAAATATGATATTTCTACTCCATAGCGCTTGGCACTTTCCTCATACTCCGAATAAGACGGGCTTAATATGAGAATGGATTCAATTCCCCTTATTGCAAGATCGATGATTTCTCCAGCGCCATTGCCTAGTACGACAGATACATCGCTTAAATTGTGATGTATTAGAATTTCTTTTTTTAACGATCTATATTCTATATCAGGATACTTCATGGCATGTTCAAGTGCTTCTCCTTGAATTTTATATATACTTTCAGGAGGTCCGTAAGGATTGGCATTTGAACTGAAATCAATTAAATCTCTTCCATTTGGATTCTCATCTGAATATATATCTCCACCGTGCATTATAAAACCACCTCAATTACTATCATTGATACTACAGCTATTATAGATGATATGAGCATCATCTTTTCTGTAGCTTTTATATCTTCCAATTTAAT
>JAYENG010000230.1:0-8328 GCA_034721975.1 Bacillota bacterium | reverse complement strand
TTCCTAAATTTATAGATAAATACGCCGCGATAAATAATAAAGGCAAGATTCCCGTATGAGCGGCCTCTCCAATAACATTCACTATTCCAACTGGTCCTATTATTTCTCCTTCTACTTCATCACCGGATATCATGTCACCCAAAAAAGCAAAAATGCTTTCAAATATATAAACCGTCTGATTCCAACCTGCAGAAACAGATTTCAATAACGATTTTTCTATTGCGGGTACAATTCCAACAATTTTTCGATCGGTTTCTTCTTCCAAGGTAGGCGTAATATGAAAATCCAATAAATTTTCATTTCTTATAACTGTTATCAATATATCATCTTCCGACTTTCCGATTACGTAAGAAACATCCGTCCATGATTTAATTTCTATATCGTTGATTGTTTTTATCTCGTCTCCCGGTAAAATACCCGCTAAAGAAGCAGGCTTGCCATAAAAAACCTCATCGATTGTAGTTGTAGGAACACCAACATTAAATGAAATAATACTAAGCAGTAGAATAGCTAGAATAAAATTCATCAACGGTCCAGCAATTATTACCGATAATCTCCTGTAAGGATTTTGATTCGAAAAACCCCTGGGGTTATCTGATAATTCATCTTCTCCATCCATTTTTACAAATCCACCGATAGGAAACACCCTCAGTGAATAATCTGTCTCGCCTTTCTTCCTACTAGCAAATTTAGGTCCGAAACCAATACTGAATTCATTGACTTTTATACCATTTAACTTTGCTATGGCAAAGTGTCCACCTTCATGAAACAAAACTATTAATCCAAATACAATAATAAAACTGATAATTGTTGTAAACATATCTAATTCTCCTATTCTAATCTTTCTCTTATTTCTTTATCTAAAGCAATAATATCTTCTATAGTCGGGTTTGTGATTTTTTTATGATTCATCAATTCTTTTTCAATTGTATCTGTAATATCATAAAATTTAATTTGATCTTTTAAATAATGATGAACCATCACTTCGTTCACTGCATTATAAATAGTCGGAAACGAATCTCCTTTTTCTATTGAATAATATGCTAAATCCAAACCAGGAAACACATCTCTTCTAGGTGCTTCAAAAGTCAATTGATCATATTTCATAAAATCAAATCTTTCCAATTGTATAGTCTTTCTATTTGGGTAATTAAGAGCATAATGAATCGGCAAGCGCATATCGGGTCTACCCATTTGAGCGATTATTGAAGAATCCTTGTACTGAACCATCGAATGAATAATGCTCTGAGGATGTACAACCACTTCAATGTTTTCTTGAGCAATGTCGAACAGCCACTTCGCCTCGATAACTTCCAACCCTTTATTGACTAAAGTTGCAGAATCAATACTTATTTTTCTACCCATATCCCAATTGGGGTGTTTCAATGCTTCATAAGCTTTTTTATTCGATATTTCATTTTTCGAGAAAGTTCGAAACGGTCCACCAGATGCCGTCAAAATCAATTTTTCCACACTCGAAATATCGTTACCTTGAAGACTCTGAAAAATCGCACTATGCTCAGAATCCACCGGCAATATAACACTATTGTTATTATAAACCTCTTTCATGATAACATGACCAGCTGTTACTAAAGATTCCTTATTTGCAAGTGCTAAAACAACATTATTCTTAGCAGCGGTGTATGTAGGCAATAACCCTATATTGCCCACTAAAGCATTAAGTAAAACATCTATTTTTTCTTTGTCTATCAAATTTAGAATTTCACTCATGCCATATAATAAGGTCGCATCAAAATTAATTGATTTTGCATTGTTATAAGATTCATAATCTGTAATGACAACATACTCAGGTTCAAATTCAGAACTTTGCCTATGCAGTAGCTCAATGTTCTTGTGCCCGCTGATAAAAACCACTTCATATAATTCTTTATTTTCTCTAATCACATCTAACGTCTGAGTACCGATAGATCCGGTAGATCCTAAAATTCCTATTTTCTTTACTATAACATTCACCTACTTATTTAATCATCTCACATTATAACATAAAAAACTCTTAAAGCTTAGCCTTAAGAGTTAATGAACAAATATATTATCGGTATGATAATGAGTACACTATCAAACCTATCCAACATGCCACCATGCCCAGGCATTATAAACCCGAAATCCTTGATTTTAAATGTTCTTTTAATTTTCGAGGCTATTAAATCACCAAGTTGAGATAACATTGTAGTGACAAACACGAATGTTATAAATACATAAACAGATGACAATGCCTGCAGATTAAAATAGTAATAAAAAACTACACTTATTAAAACAGAACCGCATATACCGCCTATAGATCCCTCTATGGTTTTTTTAGGACTTATTTTAGGTGCCAATTTATGTTTTCCAAATATTCTACCGATAAAATATGCAAAAGTATCACTGCCCCATGCAATAACAAAAATCAGCCATATCATCATGGGAAATTTTGAACTTGATATCAAATTAAGCAGATAAATAGGAACTATTATATAGAATATTGAAATTTGAAAAATTCCTATTTTTTCAATATTAAGTTTTTTCGAATTCAAACCCGCAAGTAAAAATATAAACAATAATATAACTAAATATATTTCAAAATAAACAAAACCGATGAAATATAAGTAAGCGGTTGTTAACAATCCACCTAAAAAAGTATATAAATTTAAAATCCCAGTAGATGAATAATATTCATAAAGAGTAATTCCTATAACGACAAAAGAAGCGATTTGAAGTACTAAACCACCCTTTATCAGTATGAAGAAAAATATAGGCAATGCGATAATTGAACTGATAAGTCTTTTAATCATCCAAAAGTCCTCCGAAACGTCTGTCTCTCTTTGTATATTCTACTAAAGCCTTCTCAAATTCCATTTCATTGAAATCAGGCCAGAAAACATCCGTAAAATACAACTCGGTATATGCTAATTGCCATAAAAGAAAATTGCTTAATCTTAATTCTCCACTCGTTCTAATCAACAAATCAGGATCAGGTAAATCTTTGGTATATAAATAATTGTTAAAACTTTCTTCGGTAACAGCTTTTACATTATCATTTGAGATAATCTCGTTAATGCCTTTTACTATTTCACTTCTACCGCTATAATTCAATGCGATATTAACAGAAATTGTACTGTTGTCTTTAGTTACATCAATAGAATTTGCCACTTCATTTTGCAATTCTACGGGAAAACCACTCATATCACCAATTATGTTTAATTTAGCCCCTTCTTCTAAAAAAGTTTTAGTTTCTTTTTTTAAATAAGCTAAAAGCAAATTCATTAGAGCATGAATTTCATCCTTTGGTCTCTTCCAATTTTCAGTTGAAAAAGCATAAAAAGTCACATGTTTAATACCAATGTTTTTCGCATATGTAATAATGCATCTTAAATTCTCAGTACCCGCTTTATGCCCCATAGTCCTCGGCAAGAAACGTTTCTTTGCCCAACGACCATTACCGTCCATTATGAACGCCACATGTACTGGGATTTTCAACTGATTTTTCATAAATATACTCCTATAATTGAAGGGTTGTATAAGCTACAATCAAATTAACTTCTTTTCCGACCATTCTCTGTGCTATAACCATTGTTTCTGATATCTTATAATCGAAATGCTCAATATCTCTCCTATTGAGGGTTTCAGCAATTATAATACTTATGCTTTTATCGTATTCATAAATTTTTCGACGTGCTTCATCTATCGGTAAAGATCTAACATCTGGAATCATTTAAATCTCCATTATATCTTCTTCTTTTTGTTTAACAAGATTGTCAATCATCTCAACATATTTATCAGTCATTTTTTGAACTGACTCTTCAGCAGATTTAAGAGTATCCTCAGTAATTTCATTGGCTTTTTCTTGTTTTTTTAATTTGTCATTTGCATCTCGTCTTTCGTTTCTTAAAGCTATTTTAGAATTTTCTCCAATTTTTTTTACCAATTTCGCCAATTCTTTTCTTCTATTTTCTGTCAAAATAGGTAAACCGAGACGAATGCTTTTACCGTCATTTGAAGGATTTATGCCTAAGTCAGAAACCATGATCGACTTTTCAATCGCTTGAATAATAGTTGGATCATATGGTTGAATCATCAACATTCTAGGTTCAGGAACAGAAATATTAGCCATCTGTTTAAGAGGAGTCTCCACTCCATAATAATCCACAGTGATATGATCTAACAAAGATGGGTTCGCCCTTCCCGCACGGACACTATGCAATTCATCCTTCATCACTTGTATCGTCTTTTTCATTTTGCTGTTTAAATAATCATTAATGTAATTTTCCATTAAAAGCTCCTCCTTATTTCAGTCCCTATTTTTTCTCCATTCAATATCTTAATGATATTATGAGGTTCATCCAATCCAAATATGTTAATTGGAATATCATTATCATTCAATAGAGTTGCAGCAGTTAAATCGATTACTTGAAGTTCTTTATCGATAACTTCCTTATACGTTAGTTTATCAAATTTTATAGCATCTTTAAACACTTTTGGATCTTTATCATAAACAGCATCGATATTTTTTGCAAATAAAATTTTTGAAGCATCTATTTCAGCAGCTCTCAAAGCTGCAGTTGTATCTGTTGAAAAGAAAGGATTTCCAGTTCCAGCTGAAAAAATAACAACTCTTTTCTTTTCTAAATGTCTTACTGCTTTTCTTCTTATATAAGGTTCAGCTACTTTATTCATCTCTATAGCCGACATTACCCTAGTCGGAATGCCCATATTTTCTATTGTGCTTTGCAATGCGAGGGAATTTATTACTGTAGCAAGCATTCCCATGTAATCTGCAGTTGAACGATCCATATCTTGACTGTTTCTACCTCTCCAGAAGTTTCCGCCTCCAATTACAATAGCAATTTCATAACCTAAATCACATGCTTCTTTTATTTCTACTGCAATTTCATCTAAAGTAGTAAAATTTATACCCATTCCGTGTTCTTTTGCAATGGCCTCGCCACTCAATTTAAGTATAATCCTTTTTTCGTGTTTACTATTCATATTTTTCCCTCCATTTCTCGATAATCATCTCAAAAAAAGAGAACACATCGTGTTCTCTTATTGTAATTGTTTCGCAACTTCTTCAGCAAAATTTTCTTCCTTTTTCTCTATACCTACACCTAGTTCATATCTTGTAAATCTTCTAATGCTTAAATTTTCCCCGATTTTAGCAATCTTTTCAGTTAACAATTCGCCGATAGTAATATCAGGATTTTTTACAAAAGGTTGTTCTAATAAACAAATTTCTTTGTAAAATTTAGAAATTCTACCTTCTACCATTTTATCGATTATTTTTTCAGGCTTTCCTTCGTTCAATGCCTGAGTTCTTAATATTTCTTTCTCTTTTTCAATTGTTTCTTCAGGAATATCTTCAATTCTAACGTACATTGGATTAGAAGCCGCTATTTGCATAGCCACATCTTTTGTGAACTGCACAAATTCTTCATTTTTAGAAACAAAATCAGTTTCAGCATTTACTTCTACCAATACACCAATTCTACCACCATGGATATAAGAAGTCACCATTCCTTCTGATGCAATTCTTCCAGATTTTTTAGCAGCCTTAGCAATTCCTTTTTCTCTTAACAATTTTACCGCATCATCAATACTACAATCCGTTTCAGTCAATGCATTTTTACAATCCAGCATTCCCGCTCCAGTTATTTCCCTAAGCTCCTTAACCATGCTTGCTGATACCTTAGCCATTACAAATTCCTCCTTTATATGTATAAGGGTAAGAATATCATCCTTACCCTTTTTTTTATTTTATTCTTCAATTTGTTCTTTTTTCTCAGTTTTTACTTCTTCAACAGCATCTACATCATCTATAACGTCTACAACTTGTGAACCTTCAATAACAGCGTTCGCCACTGTTGCCGAAATTAATTTGACTGCACGAATCGCATCATCATTACCCGGAATCGGATAATCAACATCGTCAGGATCACAGTTGGTATCTACTATTCCTATTACAGGTATATTTAATAACCTCGCTTCATGAATAGCAATTTGTTCTTTTTTAGGATCTACAATGAACAATGCATCAGGTAAACCATTCATATCTCTAATTCCACCTAAGAATTTCTCAAGTCTGTCTCTTTTTAATTTTAGTTTGATAACTTCTTTTTTAGTCAACGATTCAAATGTTCCGTCTTTCTCCATTTTCTCAATGCTTTCCAATAAGTTGATTCTTTTCTTAATAGTTTTAAAGTTAGTCAACATACCACCTAACCATCTTTGGCTGACGAAATATTGACCTGATCTTTTAGCTTCTATTTCTATAGACTCTTGAGCTTGCTTTTTTGTTCCAACAAATAATATTTTACCACCATCTGCAGAAATGTTACGAATCACTTCATATGCTTCGTCAATTTTCTTAACAGTTTTTTGCAAATCAATGATATAAATACCATTTCTTTCTGTGAAAATGTATGGAGCCATTTTAGGATTCCATCTTCTAGTTTGATGCCCAAAATGAACACCCGCTTCTAATAATTGTTTCATACTTACAACTGACATAATATTCCTCCTTGTTTTTTCCTCCGAGTTTATCGTCCTTTCATGCAACCACTTCGGCACAACGCAATCAAGTCAAAACTCGTGTGAATTTAAACCCATAACAGAGTATCATATTGTTGCTATTAATTCAATAGATATACAATGTTTTATTTGTTATATTTAGATAATTCATCAACTAAATAGTCATTTAATATACGAATATGGGTTCCTTTCATACCTAAAGACCGCGAATCTATAATGCCTGCACTTTCAAATTTTCTCAGTGCATTAACAATAACCGATCTTGTTATTCCGACTCTATCAGCAACCTTCGAAGCAACCAATAGACCATCCTCGCCATTTAACTCTTTGAAAATGTGAATCATCGCTTCCATTTCTGAATAAGATAAAGTCTCTATAGCGATTTGTACAATTGCTTTTTTTCTTGCATTTTCTTCAAGTTTCAATCGATTAGATCGAATGATTTCCATTCCAACAACTGTTGCCGCATATTCAGCTAAAACTATATCTTCGTCTTTAAATTCAGTCTCGCTTTTTGCAAGCAACAAAGTACCTAATCTGTTTCCACTTCCTAAAATCGGAACTATTGTTGCAAATTTTGAATAACTGTCTATTTCATTTTCAAATAGTTCCATAAGATTTTCTTGCGTGATATTATACAGTGTGTCTTTTATATCAAGCATAGATTGATTATATGCTTTCGGGAAATTTCGTTCTCCAGTTTTATTGTTTTCTATTACCGGGCTTCCAAGAATATCAACATAACTCGTTCCAAGTACTTTCCCTCTTTTATTGACAATATAAACGTTTGAATCTAGAACGTCCATTAGCAGATCACACAAATCTTTAAACGCTACAGGAGAATCACCAGTTCTCTGTAAAATTTTATTCAGTTTTCTCATCTTGCTCAGCAGACTTTTCATTAACATTTACTCCTTTCTTTTCTTTATAAGTACATTCTTTATTTATACAAACATAATATTCCTTGTTTTTAGATTTTCCCTCAACTAATATTGAACCACATTCAGGACATTTTTTATTTATCGGTTTATCCCAAGAAACAAATTTACAATTAGGAAATTCATTACAGCCATAAAATAATTTATATTTTTTTGTTCTTCTCTCAACGACCTGTCCATTTTCACAATTTGGACATTTCACACCAATTTCTTTTAATATAGGTTTTGTGTTCTTACATTCAGGATAATTAGAACACGCTAAAAATTTTCCATATCTTCCGTGTTTTATCACCATTTTCGCACCACATACATCGCAATCAATATCAGTCGGCTCAGTTAAATCAATTTTTTCAATGGCATTATCAGCAACTTCCAACATATTTTCAAACGGAGTATAAAATTTCTTTATAATACTTTTCCATTGTTCCTCTCCATTTTCAATTAAATCAAAATTCCTTTCCATCTCTGCTGTAAAATCAACAGCTACTATTCTCATAAAATATGTGCTCATTATGTCATTTATAATAAACCCGAGTTCTGTAGGAAAAAGCATTTTCTTTTGACGCTCAACATAACCCCTACTAAGAATCGTGCTGATTGTAGGCGCGTATGTGCTCGGTCTACCTATACCCTTTTCTTCCATCTCTTTAACAAGCGATGCCTCTGAATAACGAGCAGGCGGTTGTGTGAATTTTTGTTCTTTATTCAATTCATGACATTCGAGTATTTCATTTTCATTCAAAGAAGGTAAAATCTTATCCTTTTTTATACTATTTGCAACTTTTAAAAACCCGGCGAAAACTAGTTGGGATCCGTTGGCTTTCAAAAGATAATCGCCATTTTTTATATGCACGGATAAATTATT
>JAYENG010000229.1:0-8330 GCA_034721975.1 Bacillota bacterium | reverse complement strand
TCGCAGTTTATTCAAGTCGGATTTTCTTATAAAAATGTCACCTTCAATATAGCATTCGAAATTATTGAGATAATATACAGTGTCTCCCAATTTCGACAATTGCTTAAAAACATCCTCTTTACTCAATATGATATTGTTGGAAATTTGCGATATGCTTTCTTTGACGACGGAAACCTTTTGCCCTTTCGACATCAATTCCATTCTAGTCAATCCGTCTTCATTCGCATAAAAAGATATGTTTAAAGGAACGATCTGCAAATTCTTGTTTAACTTTTCGTCTATTTCCTTCATCATCTTCGTATCATATGTAAGATGAAGGACTTCCCCTTTTTTGAAAACCGACTTCGTAGTGACTTTATATCTATTTTTACTTATTATTTTTTCAATCCTGCCGCCTATGCTTCCATCACTTCTAAAAATTTTTATTTCATCGCCAACAGCAAGTTTTCTTTCAGTATTGATAGTCAAAAAATTATTTTCGAACTCAGCAACCTCACCTATGACAATTCCATGATTCTCAGGAGAATTATAATTCATAAATTCACTGTCGTCGGTTTTAAAAATTCTTCCTTTAGTATATTCTCTATTGAATATCGATTCAGAGCTGAATTCGACAGGTTGATCCATCAATGCATTATGATACTCGTGAGCAGTTGCAAAAGCATAATATCTACTTTTCATTCTGCCCTCGATCTTCAAGCTTTCTACACCTATTTCGCTGAGTTTTTTAACATCATCCAACGTCTTCATATCTTTTGGGCTAAGTAAATATTCACCAACATTTATATTCACCAACCCATGGTTTTTATTATGAAGTTCATACTTTTGTCTACATGGCTGTGCACAAGCTCCTCTATTTCCTGAACGTCCACCAATAAGCGAACTCATCAAGCACTGCCCCGAATATGAAATACAATGCGCTCCATGCACAAACACTTCTACATCTATTCCTTCATCGACAACATTTTTGATTTCCTCTAATGTGTTTTCTCTCGCTAAAACAACTCTTTTCACGCCTGAATCATTGACAAGTTTCGCTCCAAATGAACTGTGTATGCTCATTTGAGTACTCGCATGCATTTCTAAATCCTTAAAATTCACTCTGCAGAATTCTATAAGCCCTAAGTCTTGAACAATCACTCCATCAACGTAAATATTATTTAGATATTTGATATACTCGAAAACTTCATTTATCTCATTGTTAAAGATAATCGTATTGACTGTTACATACACTTTTTTATCATATAGATGAGATTTCTGCACTACATCTATCAACTCATCATTTGAAAAGTTTCCGGCAAACTTCCTTGCACCGAATTCTTTACCTGATAAATAAAACGCATCCGCTCCACCTTTCAATGCTGCATAAAATTTTTCCATATCTCCCGCTGGAGAAAGCAATTCAATCTTTTTCATTTTCAAACTCCTAAAAAAATAAGCAGCAATGTATATCACCACTTATTATAAACATTTATTTTATTATTTTTCAAATTCTTCTAAAAATTGTTCAAATTCTTTTTTTACATTTTGAAGTTCTTCTTCTTTATCAGTCAGTTTTCTCTGAAGATAAAAAACCTTTTCATTTGCTTCCCCAATTAAAACCTGGTTCACATTATTCTCGTTTTCTACCGCCTTTAAATTATTCTCCAATTCACTATTGTTAGTCTCAAAAAAATTCTGTTGCTCATTTCTTAGGCTTTGAAGGTTTTCTTCCTTATCATCTAATTTTCTTTGAAGATATAGAATTTTCTCATTTGCATCATCAATTGTTGTTTGTTTCATATCAGTTTCCTCTTCTAAAGCTTTTAGACGATTATCTAATACACTATCATTATCCTTCAATAGATTTTGTTGTTCATTTATCAGATTCTGAAGTTCGTCTTCTTTATCTGATAGTTCGCCTTTTAAATAACTGATCTTTTCATTGGCCTCGTCAATAATCGCACCATTTTTATTGCATTCATCCTCCAATACTTTCACACTATTCTCTAATTCGCTGTTGTTGCTTTCTAAATAATTTTGTTGCTCATTTTTCAAATTTTGAATCTCTTCTTCTTTATCCGTTAACTTTCTTTGAAGAAAAAAGACTTTTTCGCTAGACTTCTCCAAATCCCCTTTGCTGTTTTGCAATTCATTTCTTAAATTCTTTATCTGTTTTTCCATTAATTCCAAGGCACTGTTTCGTGTTTGAACACTTTTGCTGTCATTGATGACATCTTTGAATTTAATAAACTCATCTGCAATATTCATAGCTGACAACACAGAAACCATTGAAGGATTTAAACTATTCGTCTTTTTTTTAATCTCGCGAATCTGTCGGTCAACCATTTCTGCAACTGTTAGCACATGCATTTCATCATCATCGGAAATAACATTGTAAGCATTTCCATCAATTATTACGCTGATTCTTTTTTTTTCCATTGACTGACACTCCTTTAATCTTTTTTAGCGTCTGATCGCACCTATTTTTTCTTCTAAATTCCTCAAAATTTTGTCATATGGTTTTTGAACTTCTTCATATGTTAGAGTGCGTTCATCTGCTCTAAAAATCATATTATAGGCTACACTCTTATGATCCGATTTTATCTGGGCACCCCTATAAATATCGAACAATTTTACCTCTACTAGATTGTTACCACCATTTGCATTGATTATATCAATAATTTCAGCATTAGTAACTTCTTCTTTTACTAAAATTGCAATATCTCTCTCGATAGAAGGATATTTCGGAACCGGATTATATAATTTTGTTAAATTTGCATCTTCCACAATTTTTTCAAAATCCAATTCAGCAGCAACAACCCTGCTTCCCATACCGTAATTATCTAGAACATTTGGATGAATTTCTCCAATAACTCCTAATAGTATATCATCAGTATACACCTTCGTTAAACGTCCAGGGTGATAAGTCATTATATCATTTGTTTTTTCAAATTTAACATTCTCGATTCCCAAGTTCTTCAATAGCAATTCAACAATTCCTTTAACTGAGAAGAAATCGACACCTTCACCATAAACTCCTATACATATCGATTTTCTTTCTATCGGTAAATCCGTCACTGGAATTGATTTCGCAATGAAAGTATTTCCAAGTTCAAATGACAACATCTTGTCGTTACCGTTATTATTGTTTCTAGTCAAAACTTCAAGCATATTAGGCAATAATGTTGTTCGCATCACTGAATATTCCTCACCAAGCGGATTAACCAAGCGAACAAATTTATTTAAAGTTTCATCTTCGCTTCTGTTTATTTTTTCCACTGCAGTAGGCGACACGAAAGAGTAAGTAGAAATCTCATATAACCCGTTTGCCACCAATAAATTTTTAACCTTGTTCTCAATTTTTTGTCTATAATTGAACTCTCCGTACTCAACTCCACCTGGCAATGTCGTTGGAATATTATCATATCCATACATTCTTGCAATTTCCTCTACAAGATCTATCTCTTCTAAAATATCCAATCTAAAAAATGGTACTTCGACTGTCAAATCGCCTGTATTCAATTCGACAACTTTAAATTCAAGTCTTTCAAGCATTTCCTTCATATCATCAGTTGAAAGCTCGATACCTAATATTCTCTTTACTTCAGAAACTTTTAGGTTGATACTTTTTATATCCGGTAAATTTGGATAAATATCTATAACCCCATCGACAAGTTCGCCGATATTCATTTCCGAGTAAAGTTCTATAAGTCTATTGACCGCTTTTCCAACTCTATCCGAATCGATTCCCTTTTCATATCTTGTTGAAGCTTCAGTTCTCAGTCCAAGATGCTTTGAAGTCATCCTGATTGCAGTTTTATTGAAGTTTGCAACTTCGACAAAAATATTTTTTGTGTTTTCGGTAATTTCAGTATTTTCTCCACCCATGACACCGGCGACACCTATTGGTTTTTTCGCACTGGCAATCAGTAAATCATCGCTTTTTAATAATCTCTCGACAGAATCCAACGTCATCATCTTCTCGCCATCAAAAGCTCTTCTGACAATTATTTTTTTATCATCCACTAAATCTAAATCGAAAGGATGTATCGGCTGACCGACTTCCAACATGACATAATTTGTAACATCGACGATATTGTTGATAGGTCTGACCCCTGCTTGCATCAATCTAATTTGCATCCATTGTGGCGATGGTTCGATATTGACATTATTTATTACAAAACCTGCATATCTAGGACATAAATCCAAATCTTTTACTTCAATATCTATGTACTTTTTAATGTCGTTTTCTTTAAATTTATTATTTTCATTTAATTGCTTTCTTTTTCTATTGAATGTCGCCCCCGTTTCTCTAGCCATACCCTCTATAGAAAGGCAATCCGGTCTATTAGGAGTAATCTCGAATTCTATAACAAAATCTCCTAAATCTACAGCTTCAAATAATGGCGTTCCAATTTTATATTCACCTTCTAAAATATAAATTCCATCATCGAATGTCTTCGGTATAACGCTTTTATCGAATCCTATTTCATCAAGCGAGCAAAGCATTCCATTTGAAACTTCTCCTCTTAATTTACCTCTTTTAATTTTAACTCCATTTGCAAGATGTGCACCAACTTTTGCAACTGGCAAAAAATCTCCAACACTTACATTTGTGGCCCCAGTAACTATTTGTATTACTTCTTCACCGATATCCACCTGTAAAACAAATAATTTATCTGCATCCGGATGTTTTATCTGCTCTAAAACCTTTCCAATGACAATTTTTGTATTATTCTTTGAAAAGTCCTTTACGCCTTCCGTATTCGAACCTGAAAGAATCAACTTTTCTTCTAGGTAATTAATATTCATATCATTTATTTCGACATGCTCATTCAGCCATTTTACCGGTACTCTCATGATTTTCCTCCCTTATTAAAATTGTTTTATAAATCTAACATCATTTTCAAACAATAACCTGATATCATCTATTTCATACTTAAGCATAGTAATACGGTCAAGACCCATTCCAAAGGCAAACCCCGAATATTTCTTTGGATCGATATCACACTCTGCAAGCACATTTGGATGAACCATGCCGCAACCCAGTATTTCTATCCAACCAGTGTTAGAACAGAATTTACAGCCCTCGCCACCACATTTGAAGCAACTTACATCAACCTCTGCACTCGGCTCTGTAAATGGGAAATAGTGAGGTCTGAATTTTGTCTTTGTGTTTTCGCCAAAAAGTCTTTTAGCAAATAAGTCCAGTGTTCCTTTTAAATCTGCCATAGTGATGTCTTCATCAACAACCAGTCCTTCTATCTGATGAAACATCGGTGAGTGAGTTGCGTCCAATTCATCATATCTAAAACATCTTCCCGGAGAAATTATTTTAATAGGAGGATCATTGGCCTTCATCGTTCTCACTTGAACAGGTGAAGTTTGTGTTCTCAACAACAATTCTTCATTAATATAAAAAGTATCCGATAAACTTCTTGAAGGATGATCCTTAGGAGAATTCAATGCATCGAAGTTGTTATAGACAGTATCTACCTCTGGTCCTTCCGCAACTTTATAACCCATTCCTATAAAGATATCCTTTATCTCATCCAGTACTACATTTAAAGGATGTTTATGACCAATGCCGATCTCCCTACTAGGCAAAGTAACATCTATATCTTCTTTCAATAATTGATTTTCCAGTTCAATGTTTTTAATTTTTTCTTTCATCGATTCAATATGTTTTTCAATGTTTTCTCTAGTCTCGTTTGCAAATTTCCCCACCAAAGGTCTTTCTTCGTTGGATAATTTACCCATTCCTTTAAGAATTTCTTTTAAAACACCTTTTTTTCCTAAGTACTTGACACGGAATTCATCGAGTTGTTCACTTGAAGCAACAATTTTTATTTCTTCTTCAGCGCTTTTTAAAATAGCTTCTAATTTATCTCTCATTTTTATCCCCTTTCTATATATAAAAATAGCCTTCATCCCTACGAAAGGGACGAAGACATTCTCCGCGGTACCACCCAAATTGTTAAAAAACCACTTGAAAGTTATAACGGCACAACCGTTCTTCTCTACTGTTGTTTCAAGAAGACTACTCCAGAGTGAACTTCACATCATTCCTATGAAAAACTTTCAGCCTTGGATTTTTCTCTCTAAATATCAATGATGTTACTTTTCTCTATCATCGTATTTCGCTAAAATTATAACACATTATTCTATGTATAACAATTATTTGTTTAATCGACTTCCCATTTCATAGATAATTATAGCCGCAGCTACTGAAGCATTCAGTGATTCGATTTCGCCATAGAGTGGAATCTTGACGCTCATGTCTGACAAGTCAAACATCTCTTTAGAAATTCCCTTCCCTTCGTTGCCTATAACCAACGCTGTTTTTTTAGAATACTCATATTCATCAAATGGTGTTTCAGTCTCCATCTTTGTCGTTATGAGCTTATACCCTTGTTTTTTAATATTATCTACAAAACTCTTTACATCATCGATTTCGACACTTCTGATATTGAATATAGCTCCAGCTGTGCTTCTTACAACTTTAGGATTATAGATGTCCACACTGCCCTTTATAGTGACAACATTCTTAATGCCTGCAGCGACGGATGTTCTTAGTATTGTTCCCATATTCCCCGGGTCTTGCAATCTATCCAGCATGATAATGGGATCTTCTAAAGAAATATCCATCGACCGATTTTTGTTGATCACCGCAATAACACCTTGAGAATGAACGGTATCTGAAAGGTCGTTGAATAAAGTATCTTCTAATGAAACAATTTCATACTCTTTATACTTCTCAAAATACTTCTCGTAAAAGTTATTGATGATGATGCATTCAATCGATTGATTCTTATCGATTGCATCGTCAATAAACTTCTCACCCTCGATAAGAAATTGATTATTGGCATCTCTATATTTTCTTTTATTGAGATTCTTGTATTGCTTGAAGATTTTGTTTTCCTTCGATTGAATAAATTTCATATCATATACACCTATTCATTATTAATCTTGTTTATATCGTCGTTATGACCAATGACAACTAAAATATCGCCTTTTTTTATTACTTCATCAGCGTCGACATTGATGTTGATATTCAATCCATTTTTAATAGCCATGACATTGATTCCATATTGCGCTCTAATGTTCAATTCTTTCAAACTCTTGCCTATCCATTCTTCTAGTGCAATAACTTCAACTATGCTGTATTCTGGAGCAAGTTCAATAAAATCTAAAACATTTTCTGAAATCAATTTTTTAGCAACTCTTATGCCCATCTCTCGTTCTGGAAACACAACTCGATCCGCTCCAATCCTATACAACACTTTAGCATGAAGATCATTTTGCGCCTTGGCGATTATATGCTTGACCCCTAGTTCTTTTATCATCAAAGTCACTAAAGTCGACGCCTGAATATCTCCACCAATCGCAACAATCGCAACATCGAAATTTCTTATTCCCAATGATTTCAAAGTATTTTCATCAGTAGGATCTGCCTGAACCGCATATGTGACAATATCAGACAATTGTTGAACAACATCTTCACTTTTATCAATTACCATTACTTCATTGCCAAGTTCAGTTAATTTTTCCGCTACGCTTGTACCGAACCTACCGCATCCTATCACAACAAATTGTTTTTTCATATCTACACCTACCCCACGCTTATTTTACCTTCTGGATAACGAATTGAATTCTTTTTCTTATGGCGATGTGCTAAAGCTATTACAACCGTCACAGGGCCGACTCTACCTGAAAACATCGTTAAGGAAATGATTATTTTTCCAAGTGATGATAAATCACTCGTAATCCCGGTAGAAAGTCCAACTGTTCCAAAAGCAGATATCGTTTCAAAGAAAATATCAAGAAATTCCTTGTTCCCTTCACTTATTGTCAATAAAAATGTAACAAATACTACTAGTGATATCGCTATTCCAAAAACCACAAGCACTCTATCAGTAACATCTCTACTTAATCTTCTATTGAATAATTCCGTATCATCACGACCCTTTAGTATCGCTATTATAGATATAATCACTATAGCGAATGTAGTCGTTTTAATACCGCCGGCAGTCGAACCGGGAGACCCTCCTATAAACATCAAAATCACTGTTAAAAATTTCGACGAATCGGTTAATCCTGCAGTGTCTATGGTATTAAATCCGGCCGTTCTTGCCGTTACCGATTGAAAAAGCGATGCAACCACTTTATCTCCAAAATTTAAGTTTCCTATCGTTGAAGGATTGGTAAACTCCAATATGAAAAACAGCAAAAAACCTATTGAAAGCAAGATTGCCGTCATAGCAACAACTAATTTAGAATGAATCGTTAGTTTTTTAAAGGTTTTCACCCTGATAATATCCAATATTACCGAAAATCCTAAACCGCCG
>JAYENG010000228.1:0-8336 GCA_034721975.1 Bacillota bacterium | reverse complement strand
CAATAGAATACTTATACATCCTATTGCAAACTATTCAAAAGGCTTCAGCCATATATGGAATGAACTTGAGGTCTTGATAACTTTTGAAAGCGACTGGAAAAAAGCCAAGATTGTTCTAGAAAATATCGCAGACACCATTGCCTTGGATTTCAGTAGAACCGCTGAGGAAGATTTAATTGAAGCATCGAAAAAATTTATGATTTTTTATAATAATTTAACACCCATCGTTTACACAAGCGTCCAATCGGATGGCGTATTATTGACCCTGCGATACTTGACTAATCCTAGAGCAAGACGCTCATCTTCTGAAAAACTTTGGGAAGAAATCTTAGAAGAATTTGAAAAAGAACAAAACATTCAATTGGCTTACAAAACAATGAGAATAATCAAGTGAACAATCTATTCAAAATATAAGCCATCAATGTTATAATTTATATTATCATTTGATGAAATTTGACTTAAGGTGATGAAGTTATGTATGAAATGATATTTCTTTTTATGGTTTATTCCATTATCGGTTGGTGCTGGGAAACTTCTTTTGTTTCAATCAGTCAAAGGAAATTAATCAACAGAGGTTTTCTCTACGGGCCATATATTCCCATTTACGGGTTTGGAGTTGTCGTCATTGTTTCATCAATGAATTTTTTAGCTGATTTTATAGATTTCAATTCAGTTTGGACTATTTCTATTGCGATTATATATATTTCCATTATAGCTTCTGTCTGGGAATATATTGTCTCATATTCTTTAGAACTGCTTTTTAATACACATTGGTGGGATTATTCATATAAAAGATTCAATTTACACGGTCGAATAGCAATAGATTATTCAATCGGCTGGGGTATCGGCGGTTATATTTTATGGATGTATGCCAATAGATATATTTTAATCTTTATGCATGCATTGTCCGACACAAAACTCGAAGTATACTTAGCGATTTTCTATACAATATTCATTATCGATTCATTTGTTACGATAAGAGAACTGATTACTCTAAGAACTATCACTAATAAATTATCTGAAATTTCTAGTGAATTAGGCGATTTCGCCACTTATTCTGTCGATGTATTGAATGAGGGAATTTCAAATAGTAAGACCAAATTAAAAAATCGAGTATTATATCTACGCAAAAAAGCAGAGGTCACTTTATCTGAAAATCAGCAAAACCTACTAGATCATTATAATAGCTTGCTTGTTAAATCGATAAATGTATCTAGGTTTTATATCACTTATCCAAAAGCATCCTCTAGAACATTTACTAAAATCATTAAAATTCTTCGTTATAAAAAAAGAAATAAACAATAATATTAGATTTTTATTCTTCCCTGCTCATTTTTGTAGAATTTTGTGTGGGGATTTTCTGTTATTTTAAGGAGAAATAAATATGTATAGGCAAACTATCGAGGATTTGATAAAACAATTCAATACAAATATAAAAATAGGACTTTCAAATGATCAAGTGGAACCCATTCGGGAGAATCATGGTTATAACGAATTGGAAGAAAAGAAACCGCCTCCTCTTTGGAAAAAATTCTTCAAAAATTTTAAGGATTTCATGATTTTCATTCTTATAGCTGCAGCTGTGATTTCCTTTGCTCTAGGAGAAAAAACCGATGCATTCATAATCATTGCAATCGTCTTGATAAATGCCGTCATCAGCACGTATCAGGAAATGAAGGCAGAGGAATCCATATCATCTTTGAAATCATTGACAGCGACAAAATGTGTCGTTTTAAGAAACGGGGAAAAAATCGAACTCGATACGAGGTTTTTAGTTCCTGGAGATATCGTCTATATAGAAGCCGGCAATTTTGTTCCGGCAGATGGCAGACTCATAGAATCCAGTAATCTAAAAATCGAAGAATCTACTTTAACTGGAGAATCTGTCCCTGTCGAAAAATCCACCATACAATTAGATGCTGATAATTTACAAATCGGCGATCAAGTGAATATGGTCTTTACAGGAACTATTGTGACATACGGAAGTGGTAAATTTCTCATCACTTCAACCGGAATGAAAACTCAACTAGGGAAAATAGCCACTCTTATCAGTGAAGATAAGGAAACCCTTACGCCATTGCAGATCAAACTTGATGAGATCGGTAAAATAATCGGTGTTATTGTATTACTTATAAGTGCAATTATTTTTATCGTTGGAATTGTTCAAGGCAGAGATACTTTTGATATGTTCTTTATCGCTGTCAGTTTGGCCGTGGCTGCAATTCCCGAAGGGCTTCCTGCCATCGTGACTATAGTTCTAGCACTTGGCGTAAGGCGTCTTTCTCAAAAGAACGCTGTAATACGAAAATTGCCGGCAGTTGAAACATTGGGCAGCAGTTCTGTGATCTGTTCCGACAAAACTGGAACTCTAACCCAAAACAAGATGACTGTTATGGACTTTTTCACTATGAGTGATAAGGACAAAAAAACATTGATTATAAGCAGCATCCTTTGCAACGACGCAACAATCACTTCAGAAAATGAAATTGGAGATCCTACTGAAACTGCTCTCATAAGATACGGGCTCGATAATGAATTCACTCAAAATAACATCAATGCTATTTATCCAAGAATAGATGGTCTTCCTTTTGATTCTGACAGGAAAATGATGTCTACTGTCCATGCTGATAATACTTCTTTCATATCGTTTACAAAAGGAGCAGTTGATGAAATCATCACTCGGTGCAACTATATACTTATAGGTGGAATCAAAGCAAAGTTCGACAAAGAGAAAAAAGATAAAATATTACAAAAAAATAAGTTTTTCGCCGAAAAAGCCTTGCGTGTTCTCGGTTTTGCAAGTAAAGACTATGAACAACTACCTTCTGAAATCACTTCTATAACAATTGAAGATGATATGACCTTTATAGGATTGCTTGCAATGATGGATCCTCCTAGAGAAGAAGCAAAAATTTCAATAAAGAAATGCCTGGCTGCAGGAATCAAACCAGTAATGATCACTGGAGATCATAAAATTACAGCAACTGTAATTGCAAGAGATCTAGGCATTTTAAAAAACGATGATGAAATCATTACAGGAAATGAACTGTCTGATATCAGCGATGAAGATTTAATCGATAGTGTGCAAAATTATAGTGTATATGCAAGAGTTTCTCCAGAACACAAAGTAAAAATCGTGAAAGCTTGGCAAAGTAACAATCAAGTTGTTGCAATGACCGGAGATGGTGTCAATGATGCCCCTGCACTTAGAATGGCCGACATCGGAATCGCCATGGGAAAAGTCGGCACTGACGTTTCTAGAAACGCAGCATCAATGGTCTTGATGGATGACAACTTCTCTACAATAGTTTTAGCCATTGAGGAAGGTCGAGGAATTTATTCGAATATCAAAAAATCCATTTGTTACCTTTTATCTTGTAATTTCGGTGAAATAATCCTATTGCTATTGGCAATGCTTATGAATCTCAAAGTTCCGCTGTTGCCGATACATATTTTATGGATAAATCTTGTCACCGACAGTTTTCCCGCTTTAGCCCTAGGCGTTGAACCTAAAGATAAAAACATCCTAGGCAAATCTCCAAGGAAAAAAGATGAAGGCATATTTTCCAATGGACTAATATATAAAATCACATTTGAAGGACTTTTAGTCGGTTTGATTGCACTCGGGATTTTTATATATGGCTTGAGTATCGATATAACCGTCGCTAGAACAATGACATTTTTGACTTTGGCGTTTTCACAACTTGTCCATTCGATTAATGTTCGCTCAGATGATTCGATTATTTTTATAAAAGGATTGTTCAGCAATAAATATTCGCTATATGCAATACTTACTTCTGTGATTCTTCAAGTATTTATTGTGTCTATTCCATTAACACAAAAATTATTCAAAGTGACTCACCTATCATTCAATCAGTGGACTATTGTCATATTAAGCAGTTTGATCCCGCTCTTTGTAATCGAACTATTTAAGATCATTAAATCATTAAGTAGCAAATAGACCTTCGGGTCTGTTTTTTTGGCTCTGTTAGATTTTAGCGTTGTTGATTGACTAGGCGAACAATGTTCTATAATTATACGAACACACATTCATAAGAAGTCATTTATGCCATCAAACA
Source organism: Bacillota bacterium (assembly GCA_034721975.1). Classification (GTDB taxonomy): domain Bacteria; phylum Bacillota; class Clostridia; order Peptostreptococcales; family Acidaminobacteraceae; genus DAOURC01. The sequence continues at coordinate 4,257 of JAYENG010000228.1, read as the reverse complement.
TCGGTTCAAGTGGCTTCAAACTTTCCTTGATGAAAAGGAAAGTGTCAAAGCAAGACAACATCTCATATATAGATCTACAAAGAAAACTAGCACTGCAATCATGCGATATAAAATCAGAAAGCCGATTTACATTTAAGCCGATATTTGGTTTATTTTGGTGTTTCTTGCTTCATTTATGATAGAATGTCGATATATATAATAAGATTTGGAGGTTGAGTATGAAAAACAATAAAACGGTTCTACTAATTGCTTTGATAATATTGATAGCATCCTTTAGTATCTTGAACGATGACGACTTAAGAGAACTCTATGAATTACATTATGCAAATAAATTAATAGTCAATAATGAAAGTGCAGAATCAGATTATGTAATTGAAGATAAGGAACTGTCAGAATATATACATCATGTTTACTATAAGAAAAAGAAATTTCCTGATGATATCGATAATTGGGAAAAGGTTGTCGATATCGCTTTTTATAATGATGATGAAATGATAATGGAAGGAACCATTATCAGGCTTAATGTATCTTCATCTGACCAAGAGTTATATAGTGGTCAGTTAGAACATATGAAATCAGTTGATGATTATTACTATTTATACACTGTGGAAGTAAGAGATTTATTTTTGAAAAAAATTTATTGTTCCACTATTGAAGAAGATTTGATTTTCCGATTATTAAAACAAGACTAAAATCTAACAAAGCCTAAAATAAAATTTATTTAGGGACGGTACTTGACAAATGTGCTCTTATGTATTATATTGTTTCAAGAGGTGATGCATGTGCCAAGAAAAGCGAGAGAAAAAATCCTCTTCGGCACTTATTTAATTCAACAAACTTGCATATCGGGAAAAAAGATTTTTGAAAGCGATAAGGATCGTGAAGAATTCATTGGAATGATCATGGATAAGAAAAAGCAATTCAACTTTAAACTATATGGTTATTGTTTAGCAGATGATAACAAATATAAATTTATTATCTACGATAACGGCAGTGATATCTCTAAAATCATGAAATCTATCAATATCAGCATGGCTTATTACATCAAAGATAGAGGAAAGATTTTCAATGAAAGATATAAAAGCACATTGATTAAAACTCCTGAAATCTTAGAAGACGTTATAAACAATTTGCACAGTCGCGAACATTGCTGTGAATATGATTTTAGCAAGGCTAAAGAGATAATAGATTGTGATATTTACTTCACTCCTTATGGAAGTGCAACTGAAAAAATCTTATATACGGATAAATTCACTAACGAAGTTTGTATGAAAATCAACCCAAATTGCAAAAATACCTCTAATTGTATTCGTGATTTTAATCAAGGAAAAGAGGTTCTTAGACTAATTGCCGATAAATACGATGTTACCATTGATGAATTTTTATCTGATAGGAAACTGAGAAATCAAGAATTGTTAAAATTCAGAAGAGTCACTACGCTGTCTTTAAACGATATCGGTCTTCTCTTTGGTGGATTAAGCGAATCAGCTGTATGTAAAATAATAAGTCGAAATAACGACTAGCGAGGTGAAAAAATGAGTTTAGATTTTAGCTTGAGTTTTAGCACTGAAGAAAAAGGGACCCAATTAGACGCTGCTGTAATTTATGATACAATTATCATAGGCGGTGGACCTGCTGGATTGAATGCAGCGCTTTATGCTAAACGAAAAGGAATGAATATAGGAATAATTGCAGGTAGGATAGGCGGTCAGGTTTTAGATACTTCTTCCGTTGAAAATTACATGGGATTCAACTCCTTGGCAGGAGAAGAATTGATGCAAAAATTCGAAAAGCATTTAAAAGAATATGAAGTACCGATGATTACTGATGTTTTAGTAAAATCTATTGCAAATGAAACTATCAAAAAAATCACTGTCAGCAACGGCAAGGTTTATCAGACCAAAACAATTATTATTGCAACCGGTAGCAAGCCGAGAATGCTTGGTGTTCCTGGCGAGAAAGAATACTTGGGTAAAGGTGTTGCTTACTGCGCTATATGCGATGGTCCTTTATTTGCTGGAAAAGATGTTATAATTACCGGTGGCGGCAATTCAGCTGTTGAGGCTGTAATAGATATTGCAAAAATTGCAAACACCGTCAAACTTGTTCATAGAAGTGAGTTTAGAGCAGATAAAGTTTTAATAGAAAAGCTTTATTCACTCAAAAATGTAGAAATATATTTACAAACACAGATTCAAGAAATTCACGGTGAAATGCTTTTGACACATATCACAGCTCTTGATAAAAAAGAAAATAAAGTGATTACGATTAAGACAGATGGATTATTTGTTGAAATCGGATATCTTCCAAAGAGTGAAATCTTTGAAGGTTTGGTTGAAATGAACGAGAAAAAAGAAATCATTGTCAACAACAAGGCGGAAACGAGTGTTGAAGGAATCTATGCATCTGGCGATGTAACTGATGTACCCTATAAGCAAATTATCATTTCTACTGCTGATGGAGCGAAAGCTGCTCTCAGTGCAAATGATTATGTTAATAAATTAAAATAAAAATTAGGAGGAATATTATTATGGCATTTTTAAACGACGATATAAGAAAACAAATTACCGAGGTTTTTGCACCAATGAAAAAAAATGTGAACATTGCACTATTTGTAAAGGAAACAGGTTGTGATTCATGTGAAGATACTCAAGGATACTTAGAAGAGATGGCTGAACTCAACGATAAAATTTCATTAAGTGTATATGATATCGATGTAGATGTGGACAAAGCATCTGAATTGAATATCGAAATGGCACCTTCACTAGTTTTATTAGATGAAAACAATCAAGATTTAGGTATAAAATTCAACGGTATTCCAGCAGGACATGAAATCAATTCTTTCATCAGTGGCATATTAGAAGTTTCTGGTGTCGGAGAAGAATTCCCTAAGGAATTAATAGAGAGAATTGAAAAAATAGACAAGCCTGTAAATATAAAAGTATTTATTACACTTTCTTGTCCACACTGCCCGGGCGCAGTATCTAAAGCACATAAACTTGCTTCGATGAATTCAAATATAAATGCTGAAATGATTGAAGCAAATACTTTTGGCGAATTATCCAACAAATTCAATGTAAGTGGTGTTCCTAAGATTGTCTTCAATGAGGGCGCAGATTTATTAGGCGACCAGCCTCTTGAAGAATTCTTGAATACAATCGAAAGTTTATAATGATTCTAAGCTCTTCCATCTGGAAGGGCTTTTTTTCTGCTATAATTTAGATAAACTTATAAAAACGAGGAGTAATAATGAAAAAAATTATAATTAGAGAAGCTGCGATTGAAGATTCAAAAAATATCATCGATTATATCAACATCATCGCTGGAGAATCCGATAACCTTACATTCGGCATTGGAGAATTTTTGATGACAGTCGAAGAGGAAGAAAATTATTTGAAAGAAATTCAAAATGCAGATAATGCTTTATATATCATCGCTGAATATAATGATACGATTATTGGAAGTTTGAATTTTACTGCAGGAAAAAGACCCAGGATTGCACATGTAGGTGAATTCGGAATCAGCGTGCTTAAAGAATACTGGGGTCATAATGTTGGATCAAAGCTTATTGAATACCTGATCCAATGGGCTCAAGAAACTAAAATCATTCGGAAAATCAATTTAAAAGTAAGAGTCGATAATTTCGGCGCTATTCATCTTTATGAAAAATATGGTTTTAATATCGAAGGGAAAACTTCTAGAGAATTCATGATCAATGGAATATTCCATGATGCATTGATGATGGGATTAGAATTATAAAGAGCCTCATGCATAACCGCTTAAGGCTCCTTGCTTTCTACAATATATTCACCCTTATCGAGAACTTCTTCTCCTAAAAGAGCTTTATAAAAATAGATCTTAGATGCATTGAAGTACGGATATAGATAAAAGAAACCCAATCCTAAAGTCAACAACCCCACTAGTACCCAGCCGATAAAACTAAGAACAAAACTGAAATACTCCATTTTATGACCCGCCATCAATATCTTGCTTTTATTAATCGCTTCCATCGGAGTCATATCTGGATTCTCACTCATAATCAAATACGCCATCGAGTATCTGATAGCTGCAATGATTCCAGGAACGATGAAAAGCAATGTCCATAAAACTATAAATAAAGTTGTAACCACATGTAAAATAAAAGCATTTAGGAAGTTTTTAAAACCGTCGAAAAATCTCTCGATTCTCACTTCGCTTTTTTCAACTAAACGAAGATAAAAATTTGCAATTCCTAAAGTTATAGGTCCAGATAATAAA
>JAYENG010000227.1:0-1535 GCA_034721975.1 Bacillota bacterium | reverse complement strand
CTGTTGAGCCATCTTTTTTGAAAAATGAAGATTAGCAATCTTCTCGCCTGTTGATAAAATTGCAAAATCAGTTATTCCGAGGTCAATACCAACCGATTGATTGGTTTTTTCAAACGGCTCGATTTCGACCTCACAGACAACAGATATGTAGTATTTGCCTGTTGTCGTTCTTTTAATAGTTGCTTTGATGATTTCACCCTGTACTTCTCGGCTTTTGGCAAATTTCACAAAACCGAGTTTTGGCAACTTGATGTAGTTTTCCAAAATAGCGATATTGCCGTTTGTGAATTTTGTAGTATAGGCTTGTGTGCTGTATTTTCTACTTTTGAAGTTGGGGTATCTATTTTGTTTTTTGAAAAACTTATCAAAAGCTTCTCCCAAAAACCTTGTAGATGATTGCAAAGCTATACTATCGACTTCTTTAAGCCATGGAAATTCAACTTTAAGTTGAGGTAATAATACAGAGCATTTTGAATAACTAAGACCTTTTTCTGTTTTTTGAAATTCACATTTCCATAGATCCAAAAAATGGTTGAACACAAAGCGACTACTACCAATCGTTTTAAGAATTAACATTTCTTGTTCTTTGTTGGGTTTGAGTCTGAACTTATATGCTTTGTATTTCATCTACTTCACCTTCTTTTGACTTTGAATATAATCCTTGATCTGCTCTTCAGTATTTTCACTTACTGTCGCAACAAAATAACTGGGGTTCCAAAGGTGCCCGCCCCACAGCTGAGATTTTAACTCAGGAAAAGACTTGAACAAAAGCCTGGCAGAAACTCCTTTGAGTCCTTTTACAAGGCTTGGAATGTAGTGTTGAGGAGTACATTCAATAAGTAAGTGAATATGGTCGGAATCTGATTCAATTTCCTCTATCGAAAACCCTTGGTTTGAAGCACTTTTTTGCAGAATAGTTTTTAACTGAGTATCCACATCATCTTTTAAAATATCCTTTCGGTATTTTACACACCACACCAAGTGATATTTAATTGAGTAAACGTATCCACGTCCATGATGTACTGTTTGCATCGGCGATCACCTCTAAGGTAATTATATCATATGTGGTTGGTATGTACCTGCAAATTCAAGATGTGACGAACCTAAAAGAATCAACATGCGCTACCATTCATCTCACGACTGAAGTCACGAGTGTTCTGGTAGCAAAACATAAATTTATCGTGCTTGTTTCATCCTTGTCATTTCAGCCCAATTATTCGCAGTTATTTCTTCAACTCTATACATATCTATTTTAATTTTTTCTACATTTCCTTTAATATGCGCTATATCGCTCATCATAGCATCATGTTCAGCTTTATTCACCTCTGATGCCTCTACTAACGCCTTCACTATTTCATATGTCTCATCAATCTGATTTTTTATCCCGATCATTCCATCTTCTACGTTTGTCAATCTAGTCTTAATTGCAGATATTTCAGTTTTTATTCCAGTTATTTCAGTTTTTATTCCAGTTATTTCAGTTTTTATTCCAGTTATTTCAGTTTTTATTCCAGTTATTTCAGTTTTCATTCCAG
>JAYENG010000226.1:0-1540 GCA_034721975.1 Bacillota bacterium | reverse complement strand
TTACAGGTGCCAAAAAGGTAATAATAGCTATGACTCATACAGCTAAAGGGAATATAAAAATATTGAAGGAATGCACTCTTCCATTGACAGCAAAAGGCAAAGTAAATATGATAGTTACTGAAATGGCAGTAATGGAAGTAACAGATAAAGGTTTGTTATTGAAAGAAAAAAACCCTGCGTTTACTGTTGAGGAAATTCAGGCGCAAACTGAGGCGGAACTTATTATTTCTGGAGATTTAAAGGATATGGAGATTTAAGTTGAGGAAGATAGATTTTAAATCACTTCAAAATTTAGCATTGATAACTCAAGTGGGCTTCATTATGATTATTCCCATTATCGGCGGGGTCTATCTAGGGAGCTATTTGGATACGCGATTTGGAACGGGAAGTCTATTTTTGTTTATATTTATCATCGTAGGAGTGGTAACTGCCTTTATGAATCTTTTTAAGATTACAATTCGAAAATCAAAAAACAAAGATGGGAAATAATATGCAAGAAGTTAGAAAATTAGTCTTTAAAACAATTAAATTATCAATACTATCTGCTTTAGGATTGATAGTTGCTTCATATTTTGTGTTTGCTGACAGCATGCCCATAATCAGGGGTATTGTATTCGGCGCTTTGTTGGGTGTTTTAAATTTTTATGATTTATCTTTGACTTTGATTAAATCGTCAAGTATGAATTCCGGAAAAGCAAGAAATTTCGTGACCGCCAAATATATGTTTAGGTATGTGGTGGTTGGAATCGTACTTTTGGTTTCAATAAAAGCAGATTATATACATGTATTGGGAACAATTGCAGGATTGCTGTTAAATAAATTTGTAATTATATTTACAAATTTATTTAATGATAAAAACTTCTTTATGAATATCATAAAGAGAAAGGAGGAAAAATAGTGGATGGTGGATTTGGTCCTATAGTAGTATTTGAAATTTTTGGAATTCCAATTACTCAAACTGTTACAACAACGTGGTTTATTATGGCGATTATCATTTTGATTTCATACCTTGTAACGCGTAAATTTGAAAATATACCAGAAAAGGGTCAAAATGCGGCTGAAATATTTGTAGATAGTATAAATAAATTTACAATTCAAACTATGGGAGAAAGGAATATTGGGTTTGCTCCTTATGTCGGCACTTTAATTACTTTTCTAGCATTAGCGAATATTGCGGGATTATTTGGTTTAAGGCCACCAACTTCAGATGTTAATACAACAATGGGGTTTGCGATTATGACTTTTATCATGATTCATTTTTTCGGTGCAAAGTCGAAAGGGACCCTAAATTATATGAAGGAATTTTTAGAACCGTTTCCAGCTCTTTTACCTTTAAATATAATGGGAGAATTATCCACTCCGATATCTCTTGGATTTCGTTTATTTGGGAATATTGTAGGTGGATTAATAATAATAAATCTATTATATGGAGCGTTGGCGGGATTGACTACAAAACTGATAGGAATAAATATACCTATATTACAAATAGGTATTCCTGCGATATTGCATATTTATTTTGATTTATTTGCGGGAATTTTAC
>JAYENG010000225.1:0-1546 GCA_034721975.1 Bacillota bacterium | reverse complement strand
TTCCCATACCGAACACAGAAGTTAAGCTTTCTTGCGCCGATGGTACTTGGTGGGCAACTGCCTGGGAGAGTAGGAAGTCGCCGGTTTTCAAAGAAGAATCTATTTTATAGGTTCTTTTTTATTTTTTTGAAAAACACTTGAACAACATCAGTATACTATGTTGGAATTATGCTATAATGCTATAGAAAGCGAAGGAGAGTAAATAATGAAATTGGAATTGGATTGTATGATATGTAATATCAATCAGGTTATAAAAATGGCGAAGCAGTTTAAACTGAATAAAACTGATCAGGAAAAAATGATGAAGGAAGTATTAGGATATCTCTCTGATGCGGATTATTCAAAATGTAATCCTGCAATTACTGCTGATACATGGGAAATAATTGTAAAGCATGTGGGTGATTCCAATCCCTATAAAGAGATCAAGAGGTTTTATAATGATGAAATGATGAAAATGGCAGATATCGTGAAAGAAAAGATGTGTCAGTCGAAAGATCCTTTTGTTACAGGGTTGAAGATTGCCATTACAGGAAATCTCATTGATTTTGCGGCAAAGCATTCTTTTAATGTGGATATGGTGAAAGATCGTATCATGAATGTAGATGACATCCATTTGGAAATAGACGACAGCGGCAGGCTTTATAACAACATGAAACATGCGAAGAGCCTTCTATATCTTGGGGACAACTGCGGTGAGATTGTCATGGACAAATTTTTTATAGAATATCTTAGAGAAGAATTTCCAAAATTGGATATCTATTTTGCAGTCAGAGGAAAATCTGTGCTTAACGATATCACATGGGAGGATGCTGAAGAAGTGGCAATGAAGGAAGTTGCGAAAATAGTGGACAACGGAGATAATTCTCCGGGCACTGTGATTGACAGGACCAGCGATGAATTCAAAGAACTTTACTATGATGCTGACGTAGTCATAGCTAAGGGACAGGGAAATTACGAGAGTCTCAGTGAAACGGACAGAAAGAATGTGTTCCATCTCTTCATGGCAAAGTGCGATATCGTTGCAAAGTCTGCAGGAACTGAGATTATGTCAATTGTATGTATTGAAAACAACGGAGTAGAGAGGAAGTAAAACTGAAGACGTCGGTTATAATATTTTTCGTAAGAAACTGGCCTATATACAGAAAAAATGACAAAACGGAGAATCTTGTTCATTCAATCAAGTGAGATGTCCTTGTAGTCAATAATGGAATATCGGATGCGCAAGATAATGTTTCAAGGAAATGGACTAATTCATAGAAATATATGTTGAAAAAAATATTGACATTGAAAAATAAATCTGCTAACATTTACTCTTGTGAGCCGAAGATAAAGGCGAACGATGATTAATAAAAACCGATAAAAAGCATTAAAATAGTGTTGACATCAAGTAGTGGAAATGCTATTATAATAGAGTCGCTGAGAGCGGCAAGAACAAAGAGAACCTTGAAAACTGAAGTAGTGAAATGCAAAACAAATGAAACATGCAAGCGTTAATTAAGAGTTTGATCTTGGCTCAGGATGAACGCTGGCGGCGTGCCTAACACAT
>JAYENG010000224.1:0-8524 GCA_034721975.1 Bacillota bacterium | reverse complement strand
TACAATGTTAACGATGGTATTTGTATCGATAGCGATTGAATAGGAAATGAGGTGAATAGTATGGAGGTAACCAATTTCATTATGACTTTTTTGAATTGGTTAATGGAATTTGATAGGAGAGCTCTTATATTATCTGCTTCTGCAATTGCTGCAGGGCTTGCAATGATAGCTGGGATAGGTCCGGGAGTAGGACAAGGTTATGCGGCTGGAAAAGGAGCCGAAGCAGTTTCTATCAATCCAATTAGTTCAAAGCAGTCAACTATGGTTATGTTACTTGGCGCTGCAGTTGCAGAAACGTCAGGAATATTAGCTCTGGTTGTTGCTTTGATATTATTATTTGGAAATCCTTTGGTAAAAGCCGAAGGTTCTACAATCATTATAATGGCATCGGCAATAGGTGCAGGATTATCGATGATTGCAGGAATAGGTCCCGGAATAGGACAAGGTTACGCAGCAGGTAAAGGAACGAAAGCTGTTAGTGATAATCCTGAATTACAGCCTACCATTATCAGGACGATGTTTTTAGGGCAAGCAGTTGCACAAACTACAGGTATATATGCATTAATTGTTTCTTTAGTATTATTGTTTGCAAATCCATTACTTGGTATCAATGTATTAGGTGGTGTGGTTACAGGCAAAGCATTTATATTATCTGCATCAGCAATAGGTGCGGGACTAGCTGTAATTGCAGGTATCGGCCCTGGAATAGGACAGGGATATGCAGCAGGTAAAGGTGCAGAAGGCGTAGGAGAGAGATTAAGTAGTCAAAGTGATATTATCAGAACTATGTTGTTAGGAGCAGCGATATCTGAAACATCAGGAATATTGGCATTAGTTGTTTCATTGATTCTATTATATGGTAATCCGCTTATTGGAATGAGTGGACATTATTTAATATTATCTGCATCGGCGATAGGTGCTGGACTTGCAATGATAGCAGGAATAGGTCCTGGAATAGGACAAGGTTTTGCGGCAGGAAAAGGTGCAGAAGCGGTTTCTATCAATCCTAAGGGAATAAGACAATCTACAGTGGTTATGTTGTTGGGAGCGGCAATTGCTGAGACATCCACGATTTTATCATTGGTTGTTGCACTTATTTTAATGTATGCCAATCCTATAGTATCGATTGATGGAGCGGTAATTGTATTATCAGCATCAGCATTAGGTGCAGGATTTGCAATGATAGCAGGAATAGGACCCGGAATAGGACAAGGTTATGCAGCGGGAAAAGGAACTGAAGCAGTTGGAAAGAGACCGAAATTTCAAGCAGCCATTCTTAGAGCGATGTTTTTAGGACAGGCGGTTGCACAGACGACAGGGATTTATGCACTTATTATAGCTTTAGTGTTAATGTTTTCAAATCCGTTGTTGAAATTAATGTAAAAAATATATTTGTTTATTGAGGAGGGAAATGTATGGAACCCATTACAGGAAGAGCGTTAATACTGGCAGCTTCTGCAATTGGAGCAGGACTTGCAATGATAGCAGGTATCGGCCCTGGAATTGGTCAGGGATATGCAGCAGGTAAAGGTGCGGAAGGCGTTGGGAGACAACCGGAGGCACAAGGGGATATTGTTAGAACGATGTTATTAGGAGCCGCTGTTGCAGAGACAACTGGTATTTACGGTTTAATTGTTGCTTTGATTCTTTTGTTTGCTAATCCGTTACTACATCTACTTTAATTAATATTGAGGAGGCGAAAAGATGAATTTATTCTCATTGGCTGCCTTGACAGGAACAAATGAAACTGTATCGCAGGTGGGATTAAAGTTAGGATTAGTTGAACCGGGTTGGACGTTTGTATTTCAGATTGCGAATTTAATAATTCTATTTTTAATTTTAAAGAAATTACTTTTTAAACCTGTTACAGAGTTTATGAAAAACCGTCAAGAAAGTATTAAAAATTCATTAAAAGAAGCAGAAAACAAGAATTTAGATGCTGAGGAATTAATTGCTGAGTATAAAGCGAAAATTACCGGATCTGAAGATGAGGGTACGGAAATAGTTCGACAAATGGTTAAAGAAGCTGAAACTATAGGTGCTGAAATTATAAAAAGAGCAAAGAAAAATGCTGAAAAAACAAAGAATGATGCCATTGGTGAAATTGAAAGAGAAAGAGTAAAAGCGATAAATTCTCTTAAAGAAGAAGTAGCAGAAATGGCTATGTTGGCTGCTTCAAGAGTAATAGAAAAGGAATTAGATGATGATGGACACAGAAAATTAGTCAATAAATTTATAGGTGAGGTTGGCGATTCGAAATGGCAAAATTAGTGGCTAAGACATATTCTAAAGCGCTATTTGAATTTGCTTTTGAATCAGACATTTTAGATGAAATTAGTGATGAATTTGATTTTATTGTGAATTCATTAAAAACGTATGATGAATTCTTTGAATTGTTTAAATCACCTAAATTATCTATTGATGAAAGAAAAAATATTATTCAAGAAGTTTTTCAAGAAAAAGTTTCTGTGGAAATGTTGAATTTTCTATTTGTTCTTTTAGACAAGCGCAGAGCAAACGAGATTATCAATGTCAATAACGAGTTTAACAAACTTATGGATGAACATCGCGGCATTGTTCAGGCGTTTGTAAAATCGGCAAAGGAATTAGATGAAGAAGAAAAGAAAGAATTGATTAATGAACTAAGCAAATTGATTGGAAAAGGAATTCGGTTAAAAACAGCTGTTGATACTGATATAATAGGTGGACTGTATATTAAAATCGAAGACAAGGTCATTGACGGTTCAGTAAAAAATAAATTAAATGTGATAAAAGAAGAATTAAAACGAATCATAGTTTAGTTGATAGGAGTGATTTTAGGAATGAATTTAAGACCTGAAGAAATCAGCTCAGTAATTAAAGAGCAGATCAAAAGGTATGAAAGCAAGCTCCAAGTTGACGATGTGGGAACAGTAATTCAAGTAGGCGATGGTATTGCCAGAGTTCACGGGTTAGAGAGTTGTATGGCTGGTGAATTACTAGAATTCCCTAATGAAATATATGGCATGGCATTGAATTTGGAAGAGGACAGTGTCGGTGTTGTATTACTTGGAGTGGATACCAGCATCCGTGAGGGTGATTTTGTAAAAAGAACGGATCGTGTTGTTGAAGTGCCTGTTGGAGAAAATATGTTTGGCAGAGTAGTTAACGCACTTGGTCAACCTATTGATGGAAAAGGACCTATTGAAACTGATAGTTTCAGACCGGTTGAAGCTGTAGCACCTGGTGTTATCGAGAGAAAGAGTGTTAACCAACCTCTTCAAACCGGTATTAAAGCTATTGATTCTATGATACCTATTGGTCGTGGTCAAAGAGAGTTGATTATTGGCGATAGACAGACTGGTAAAACAGCGATTGCCATTGATACAATCATCAATCAAAAGGAAGAAAATGTATTATGTGTATACGTTGCCATTGGACAAAAGAAATCTACAGTAGTACAAATTGTAAAGACTTTAGAAGAATATGACGCTATGAAGTATACAACAATAGTTTCTGCATCGGCATCTGAGCCTGCGACACTTCAGTATTTAGCACCATACGCTGGATGTGCCATAAGTGAAGAAATGATGTACCAAGGTAAAGATGTTTTGATAATATATGACGATTTATCTAAGCATGCGGTTTCTTATAGAGCGATATCGCTATTACTTAGAAGACCGCCAGGTCGTGAAGCGTATCCTGGTGATGTATTCTATTTACACAGCAGATTACTTGAAAGAGCGGCAAAATTAAGTGATAAATTAGGTGGGGGTTCAATAACCGCTTTGCCGATTATTGAAACACAAGCAGGAGATGTATCTGCATATATTCCAACAAATGTAATTTCTATTACAGATGGGCAAATTTTCCTTGAGTCTGAACTCTTTTTCTCGGGGCAAAGACCAGCTGTCAATGCAGGTATTTCTGTATCTCGTGTTGGTGGTAATGCACAGATAAAAGCAATGAAAAAAGTATCAGGAAAAATAAAGCTAGATTTAGCACAATATGGAGAGTTGGCTGCTTTTGCACAATTTGGTTCTGAACTTGACGATACAACTCGTGAAACTCTGGAACATGGTGAAAGACTTATGGAAATCCTTAAGCAAGGTCAATATTCTCCGATGAAGATAGAGCATCAAGTCATGTCGATTTATGCTGTGACAAATAAATTCTTAAGAGATATTCCTGTTGATAAAATTAAGGAATACGAATTGAAATTCTTTGAATATATGAATAAAAAGCATCCAACGATTGAAAAAGAAATCAAGGGGAAAAAAGAATTGTCTTCAGAATTAACTGCTAAATTGAATAGTGCAATAAAAGAATTTAATGAAGTTTTTTTAGCTTCTAAATAATTCGCCGAGGGGTGATATTTTGGCAGGAATGGGTTCAAGAGATATAAAAAGAAAAATAAAGAGTGTTAATAGTACTATGCAGATAACTAAGGCGATGAAACTCGTTTCTACTGCAAAACTCAGGAAAAACCGTAAACATGTGGATATTGCAAAACCGTACTTCGAAACTGTATTTGATATTGTTACCGGAATTGTAGCCAGTAAAGAGAATATAAAACATGATTTTCTTGAGAAAAGAGATATTAGAAAAACACTCTACATTATAATTACTTCTGATCGCGGATTATGTGGTGGTTATAATACTAATGCTATAAAAAGAGCTGTAAAGGATATTGAAAATCCTGAGAAAGCGAAATTTATTACGGTTGGGAAAAAAGCGTACGAATATTTTAAGAATCGGAATTACGATATTTACAAGCATTATTTAGGAATATCTGAAAGCCCCGAGTTTTCAGATGCGCAGAGTATTGCTAAAGAATCTTTAAGACTATTTGAACGTGAACAAGTTGATGAGATAAAATTGATTTATACAAGACTTATAAGTACGATTTCTCAAGAGGCGACTTTGCTTAAATTATTGCCTATTGAAAAAAGAGAAGAGATAAAAACAAGTGAAGAATTTGTAAGTTATGAACCTTCTCCTGAAATTGTTTTAGATTACTTGATTCCGAAGTATGCAGAGAGTACTATTTATGGTGTTTTAGTGGAATCATCTGCTTCAGAACAAGCGTCGAGAAGAATTGCCATGGAAAATGCAACAGATAACGCCCAAGAAATGATTGAGGATTTGACATTGACCTTTAACCAGGCAAGACAAGCAGCAATTACTCAAGAGATTTCCGAAATTGTAAGTGGAGCGGAAGCTCTTAAGTAGATATTGGAGAAAGGGAGTGAACATTTTTAATGAAACAAGCAAAGGGAAAAGTTATTCAGGTCATCGGTCCTGTAGTCGATGTTAGATTCGAGGCTGAACAACTTCCGAATATATACGATGCTGTTCATATCGAACATGACGGCAAAACTTTAGTTTTAGAAGTAGCACAACACATTGGCGATAATATAGTCAGATGTATATCTATGTCTTCTACAGATGGATTAGTGAGAGGCACAGAGGCTGCCAGCACTGATGCGCCGATTTCTGTGCCGGTTGGAAAGCCGACACTTGGAAGGCTCATAAATGTAGTTGGCAATGTAATTGACAACAAAGAAGAAATAACTGGGGCGGAGATATTGCCGATTCATAGAGAAGCTCCTGCATTTGAAGAACAAGAGACTTCTACAGAAGTATTTGAGACAGGAATCAAGGTAGTGGATTTGATTGGACCTTATGTAAAAGGTGGCAAGGTAGGTTTATTCGGTGGAGCCGGTGTAGGTAAAACCGTATTGATTCAAGAATTGATAAACAACATAGCAAAAGAACACGGTGGTTTATCGGTGTTCGCCGGTGTTGGCGAAAGAACTAGAGAAGGTAACGACCTTTACTATGAAATGATTGATGCAGGAGTCATCGACAAAACAACTCTTGTGTTCGGTCAGATGAATGAGCCGCCTGGAGCAAGAATGCGCGTTGGATTGACAGGACTTACAATGGCTGAGTACTTCAGGGACACTGAAGGAAAAGACGTATTATTGTTTATTGATAATATTTTTAGATTTACACAGGCTGGTTCTGAAGTTTCTGCACTTCTTGGACGTATGCCATCGGCGGTTGGATATCAACCGACTTTAGCTGCTGACATGGGTGCTTTGCAAGAGAGAATCACTTCGACTAAAAAGGGATCGATAACATCTGTTCAGGCTGTTTATGTTCCTGCGGATGATTTGACTGACCCTGCTCCAGCGACAACTTTCTCTCATCTTGATGCAACTACTGTTTTATCTAGAAAAATCTCGGCGATGGGTATTTATCCAGCTGTAGATCCACTGGATTCAACTTCTAGAATTCTTGCACCTGAAATAGTGGGAGAAGAACATTATTCTGTGGCGAGACGAGTTCAACAGATTCTTCAAAGATATAAAGAACTTCAAGATATCATTGCGATTCTTGGTATGGATGAATTATCCGACGAAGATCGTCTTGTTGTTGATAGAGCTAGAAAGATTCAAAGATTTTTATCGCAACCTTTCCACGTGGCTGAACAGTTTACTGGAATGAAAGGTACATATGTATCCATTAAAGAAACTATCAGAGGGTTTAAAGAAATTCTTGAAGGTAAACATGACGATTTACCTGAACAAGCTTTCTTGTATGTTGGAACTATAGATGAAGCTGTCGAAAAAGCTAGACGAATGCTAGAAGAGAAGTAATTTGGAGGTGTTTATATGGCGTCAACATATATGCTGGAAATAGTTACACCTGATCGTAAGTTTTTTAGTGATGAAGTAGAAATGGCGATAGTTAGAACTTCAACAGGTGATATAGGGATTCTAAAAAACCATGAATTAACTGTTGCTCCATTGCGAATTGGTTCTATTAAGGTGAAAATAGCTAGTGAAATGAAATGTGCAGCTTGTTCAACTGGATTTATAAGTGTTGAAGAAGATATAGTTACAATTATTACTGATTCTGCTGAATGGGGCGATGAAATTGATGTCAACAGGGCTAATGAAGCTTTAAATAGGGCTGAAAAAAGATTAAAAGATAAAAAGTACGATATTGATGTAGAAAGAGCAAAAATTTCTATGACAAGAGCAATTAATCGTGTTGGAATCGCTGAAAAAGCTAACGATCATAAGAATTTGTAAAAAAATGAGTCTTCAGATGTTTAAATCTGAGGACTTTTTTATATATTGTACAATTTAAACATCAAATATGTTATAATGGGAATGCTGAATATTGGTAAAGAAAGTGGGTATAATTTTGACTAAAATTATTGTAGAGAAAAGCAAACCTTTAAATGGTGAAATAGTTGTAAGTGGAGCAAAAAATGCAGTATTACCGATTATGGCTGCCGCTTTATTGGCAGAAGGAAAATGTACTATTGAAGATGTACCAGATTTAAAAGATGTTTATGTTATGAATGAAGTCTTACGTGAATTAGGATCAGAAGTAGTTCTTGATCTAGATAATAAAATTTTGAATATCGAAACTGCTGACATTAAAAAATGCGAAGCGCCGTATGAACTAACGTCGAAAATGCGAGCATCATTTTTAGTTATGGGTCCATTGCTTGCAAAAAAAGGTATAGCTAGAGTAGCTCTACCTGGCGGATGCTCTATAGGAACAAGACCTATAGATTTGCATTTAAAGGGATTCGAAAGATTGGGAGCAAAAATAAATATCGGGCATGGTTATGTTGAAGGCAAGGTTGAGGGACGTTTGAAAGGTGCTAATATCTATTTGGATTTTCCAAGTGTAGGTGCAACTGAAAATATAATCACAGCTGCGGTTTTAGCAGAAGGTGTGACGTTGATCGAGAATGCGGCTCAAGAACCTGAGATAATAGATTTAGTTAACTTTTTAAATAAAATGGGTGCTAATATCATCGGTGCAGGAACATCTACAATACGTATTAAAGGCGTAGAAAGATTAATAGGTACAAGCCATCAAGTAATTCCTGATAGAATTGAAGCTGGCACATATATGGTTGCAGCTTCAATTACTAAAGGAAAATTGTTGATAAAAAACGTATTATCTAACCATTTAAGACCTATGATAGCTAAATTGGAAGAAGCAGGTGTGAAAATCGCAGTAGATGGTGATACTATGCTGGTTGATGCGACTGAAGGATTTAAGGGAGTTCATATTACAACTCTTCCGTATCCCGGGTTTCCTACAGATATGCAAGCTCAATTTATGGCTATGTTGTCTGTAACTGAAGGTATTCATGTAATTATGGAAACAGTCTTTGAAAATAGATTTATGCATGTTACTGAATTAAACCGAATGGGGGCTAATATTAAGATCGAAGGATCTAGTGCAATTGTTCAAGGTATTGAACAATTAGAAGGTGCGATTGTAAAGGCGACTGATTTGAGAGCTGGGGCAGCGTTGATCATTGCCGGTCTAGTAGCTGAGGGTAAAACAGAAATTATTGATATTTATCATATAGATAGAGGATTTGTCAATATAGAGAGAAAACTGCAAGCAGTTGGAGCAAATATTTATAGAGTGGAGTAGTGGGAGGAATATATGTTTAATTTTGGTGATGAAATAGGAATTGATTTAGGAACTGCCAGTGTACTTG
>JAYENG010000223.1:0-8537 GCA_034721975.1 Bacillota bacterium | reverse complement strand
GACACATAACGGGATGCGAAATATTATATATCATTTACAATCGGATCAATTTGCAAGACTCAGATTTGGAATAGGAAAATCCGAACAAAAACAATTAACTGATTATGTACTTCAAAGATTTCCAAAAGAAGATTGGGATAAACTTAGAGATACTGTAATTAGAGCCGCCGAAGCTGCCGAGGAGTTCATCCTTAACGGTATTGACGCTTCAATGAACAAATACAATGGTTAGGTGAAAATAATGCGATTATCAAAACAAATATTTTTAAATTCTAAAACTTATAGTGAAATAGTTAAAAGCCATGAAACCGAATTATCTGCACTTAATATCAGCGGGGTAAGTGAATCTTTGGCAAGTATGATTATCTCAAACCTTTTGAATTACAGTGTAAATAATGCTGTGGTTGTTGTTTCGACAGAAAGCCAAGCTAGAAGGATATTCGAAGAAATTAAGGAAAACAGCGACCATAATGTGCTTTATTTCCCTAAAAAAGAGTTGATGATGAGTCATATTTTTACTGAAAGCAAGGATATGATTTGGGAAAGAGTAAGTTCGATTAATAAGATTGTATTTGATGATGAAAAAAAAATAATCGTTGTAAGCATTGAATCATTGATGTATAGATTAATGAGTATCTCTGATTGGAAAAAATATTATATCAAGTTTAATCTAGGAGAGAGTCTACCCTTTGGGTTGTTAAAGGAAAAAGCTGTTGGAATGGGATATGAGAGGGTTGATATAACTGAAACTCCCGGGCATTTTAGTATCAGGGGGGGTATTTTTGATGTGTATCCACCTGATTTAGAGCATCCAATCCGGCTTGAGTTTTTTGGAGATGAAATTGATTCTATTAGAATCTTTGATGAGCTAACACAAAAATCGATAGAAAAATGTGATTCTTTTATTTTAACACCAGCAGTGGAAGGGTGTTTTAGTAAGGAACAAGTTGATTATTTGTGTGAAGAATTATCAAAAAATGGACACGATTCTTTTGTAGAAGAAATAAGAAGCGGTCTATATCGCGAACATCTCGATCAACTTTTGCCATATTTGAATGATAATAATTCCACAATTATTGATTACGTAAATAATCCGGATTTATTTTTTGTCGATCTAGATAAGGTTTTGGATAGATATGATCATATTAAAGAGGATTTTATTGAGAGGTTCAAAGATTTGTTGGAAAGTGGAGAAGTACTTGCGAAACAGTCTGAGATAATAGTCCCGAAGGAATATTTGCTTAACAAGGTTAAACGGAATCAAATTATAAACTTCAATAGTTTCAGCGGTTTGAATGATGATGTCGAATACGATGAAATAATCAGTTTTAAAATGGGAACTGTAAATGAATATTTTGGAAAAATCGACTTATTTATAAAGGAATTGGAGAATTTCAAATATAGAGGATATCGTATTTTCGTTGTTATAAATGATGAAGAGAAATACAAACTAATTAATAAAGTAGCAAAAGAAAAAGGTTTCATTTTTGATTATAAAGAGGATTTAGAAAAGCCATTAAAAACATCGCAGGTAGCTGTAGTTAGAGGTTTTTTAGAAACTGGATTTGTTTTACTGCCGACTAAAACGATTGTTTTGACAGAAAAAGAGATATTTGGAACTAGAAAAAAACGAAGAATCAAAAGATTTAATGAAAATTCCAAAATGCTTCGCTCTTTTAGAGAGTTGAAAGTAGGAGATTATGTTGTACATGAAGGTCATGGTATTGGTAAATATTTAGGTGTTCGTCAAGTTGAAGTAGAAGGAGTAAAAAAAGATTATTTAACGATTCAATATAAAAATGAAGAATATTTATATATTCCGATTGACCAGATGCAACTTATTCAGAAATATGTCGGTGGAGATGTAGAGAAGGTAAAAGTCAATCGATTGGGCACTAGCGAGTGGCAAAAGACAAAGGCGAGGGCAAAAAAAGCCATTGATGATATGTCGGATGAATTGATCAAATTGTATTCTGAAAGGATGAACAAAAAAGGGTATCAGTTCTCTTTTGATACGGATTGGCAAAGAGAATTTGAAAGCTTGTTTCCTTTTGAGGAAACTCCGGATCAGTTGAAGAGTATAGATGAGATAAAAAGAGACATGGAGAAAATGATCCCTATGGATAGACTTCTATGTGGGGATGTAGGATATGGAAAAACAGAAGTAGCTTTACGAGCGGCATTTAAAGCGATTATAGAAAGTAAACAGGTGGCGGTTTTAGTGCCGACTACGATTTTGGCTCAACAACATTACAATACTATGGTACAGAGATTTTCAAAATATCCGATTAAAGTTGAAATGCTAAGTAGGTTTAGAAATAAAAAACAAAAAGAGCATATTATAGATGATCTTAGAAGAGGTATGATTGATGTAGTTGTCGGTACTCATAGAATGTTGTCAAAGGATGTAAAATTCAAAGATCTAGGATTGTTGGTTATTGATGAAGAACAAAGATTCGGCGTAAGACACAAAGAAAAGATAAAATCATTGAAAAGCAATGTGGATGTATTGGCGTTGTCGGCGACTCCGATTCCAAGAACTCTTCATATGTCCATGCTGGGAGTAAGAGATCTTAGTATCATTGAAGATCCGCCGGAAGATAGATATTCTATACAAACATATGTTATGGAATATAAGGAAAATATTATTCGTGAAGCGATTATTAGAGAGATCGATAGAGGAGGACAAGTTTTCTTTGTATATAATAAAGTAAGAGATATAGATTTGATGACGGATAAAATAAGGAGTTTGGTACCTGAAGCGCAAATTGAATTTGCCCATGGTCAGATGAGTGAAGGAAAACTATCCAAGGTGATGATGGGATTTTTAAATAAAGAATTCGATGTTTTAATATCGACAACTATTATTGAAACGGGGTTGGATATTTCCAATGTCAATACGATAATAATCTATAATGCTGATAAGATGGGACTGAGTCAGTTATATCAACTAAGAGGTAGAGTTGGAAGAAGCAATAGGGTAGCATATGCATATCTAACATATGAAAAAAACAAATTATTAACTGAAGTTGCGCAAAAAAGACTTTTATCGATAAAAGAATTTACCGAACTTGGTTCTGGTTTTAAAATAGCTTTAAAGGATTTAGAGATCCGAGGAGCAGGAAATTTACTAGGTTCTCAGCAGCATGGTCATATGGAAGCGATCGGGTATGAACTATATGTCAAACTTCTTGAGGAAAAAATGGAAGAAATCAAAGGGATTGAGAAACCTATCAATGTTGAAACAAGTCTTGAAATAACGGTTGATTCATATATTCCAAAGAACTTTATTGATGATGTTGCGCAGAAAATTGAAATATATAAAAAAATATCAACAATTGAGTCAAGAGAAGATCTTTTTAGCGTTGAAGAAGAAATCGAAGATAGATTTGGAGAAATACCTTTAACTGTTTACAATTTGCTCACAATTTCTCATATACGGGCATTGGCCAGCAAGGCATATTTTTCAAGTGTCAAAGAATCTAAAAAAGGGTTTATTCTAGAATTTGATGAAAAATATCCATTAGGACCCGATGTGATTGTTAAATTATCTTCTGAGTATCCTAAGGATATTAAAATTTATGCAGGTAATAAACCGCATATAATATTGTATTATAAAAACCGGAATGATAAACTTAGAAATAAATTGATTCAACTCGAATCTTTTTTGGAAAAAACTATTAGTTTTAATAATTGAAAAAATGAGTTATAATGATTATTAGGCTAAATATTAAGGAGGACATATTAATGAAAAAAGGTTTATTGCTAGTAATGGTTATAGTAATGGTTTTTTCTTTTGCCGGATGCACTAAAACACCTGTAGTTGAAGAAACACCAACTGATGTTGTTGCTATAGTGAATGGAGAAGAAATAAGTATTGAGGAATATAATAAAAATTTTAAAATTCTTGAGTATACTTATACATCGACATATGGAGAGGAAATTTGGACTGAGGAATATAAGGGTAGACCATTAAAAGAAGTTATTATCGAAGAATTGCTTAATAACTTGATAAAAGAAAAACTTATTGCTAATGAAGTTGTTAAAGAGGGTATTACAGTCGATGGAGAAAAAGTAGATTCGTTTTATGCCGATTTTATTGAAGGCGTAGAGGCCGATGAAAACTTGAATGCTTTTTACACTGAAAATGAAATAAGCGACGAGTTTATTAAAGAGCAGATCAAGATGCAGTTGTTGGTCGATGAATATTATAAACTAGTTCAAGATGAAATTGCCGAAGATGAGGTTGCATTGGAAGATATATATGAGAACTTCAAACTGGAAGTAAGCGCTAGACATATTTTACTTACTTCAAAAGAAGTTGCTCAAGCGGCTTTGTCTAGAGTAAATAAAGGCGAAGAAGATTTCGGAGCAATTGCCGAGGAGATTTCAGAAGATCCAGAAAGTGCTGCTAACGGTGGAGATTTGGGTTATTTTGCAAGAGGAACTATGACTCCTGAATTTGAAACTGCGGCCTTTTCATTGGAAAAAGGAGAAATAAGTGGTTTAGTCGAGACAGGTTATGGTTTTCACATTATTAAAGTTGAAGATTATAGAACCTATAACAGTTTGCTAGAAGAGGGAATCAACAGTGATGAAGAAGACATGTTTAAAGATTATATCGTATCATATCTAGCTAATGAATCATTTGATGAACGCATATCTCGATTATACGATAGTGCAGATATTGTAAAATATATGGAGAACATTCAACAATAAAATAGAGCGTTGCTCTATTTTTTTTAAAGGAGTTTTCGATGAACAAAAAATCATTTATTAAAGGTGCAGCGATTTTAGGAATTGCAGGTGTTTTAGTAAAAGTAATAGGTGCGTTTTTTAGAATCCCGCTTGCCAATTTTCTTAGTGATGAAGGTATGAGTTTCTATCAAACACCTTATCCGATTTATAATTGGCTTTTGGTTATTTCTACAGCTGGATTGCCGGCTGCAATTGCAAAATTGGTATCTGAAAAATTGGCTGATGATGATTCTATAGGAGCACATAAGATATTTAAAGTTGCATTGAAATTATTGACTGTAATTGGAATCATAAGTTCTTTATTGATGTATTTTTTAGCTGAATTCATTGCGGTAGCGGTAAAGAATCCTTTGGCTGTATATTCCATCAAAGCTATAGCGCCTGCGATTGTATTTATTTCAATGATGTCGGTTTATAGAGGATATTTTAACGGCCATCAAGAATTGGTGCCGTATGGAATCTCGCAGATTTTCGAGCAAATAGGAAGAGTTATAGTTGGATTGTCATTGGCGTTGATATTACTGGGGCAAGGAGAGCATTTTGCTGCTGCTGGCGCTACTTTTGGTGCGACGGCGGGAGCGGTTGTCGGATTTATTGTAATTGTTCTTTTGTATCAATTCAAGTACAAGGAAATGCACATAAAGATAGAAAAGATTTCAAGAGGCGAATCAAAAATTATCATAAAAAAACTGCTGGCTATCGCGATTCCGATAACAATTGGAGCGTCAATTATTCCGATTATGAGTATAATCGACTTGGCTATAGTCATGAGAAGGCTTACAGCAATTGGATTCGGCGAAACAGCTAATGATTTATATGGGCAGTTGACAGCTTATGCTGGAGCACTTATCAATATTCCTCAAGTGGTGACCGCCGGTATTCAAGTGAGTATTATTCCAGCTGTATCAGGGGCTTTTGCAAAGGCGAAATTTGATGAACTTAAAGAAACGATTAGAAATGGAATAAGGACATCGATAATTATTGGTATACCTAGTTCTATCGGTTTGTCAGTGATGGCAAAGGAGATTATGTATCTTCTTTATCCGCTTCAAAGGGAAGTTGTAGTTACTGCGGCTGTTATTTTGCAAATATTAGGAATAGGATTTGTGTTTTTAGCTCTATTTCAGGTTACTTCAGGAATACTGCAAGGAATAGGTAAGCATAAGACACCTGCAAAGAATCTTTTTGTAGGTGCAATAATAAAAGTATTTTTAGTTTATTTTCTTGTGGGGATACCATCTTTAAATATCAAAGGTGCAGCATTTTCAACTCTTATGACGTATTTCATAGCTTGTATGTTAAATATAAGAAACTTGAATAAAACTGGATATTTGCATATCAAGAAAAAGAAATATATACTTGGCCCTGTTTTTTCAGGTATTGTCATGGGTGTGTTTGTAAAAATCGCATATATAGGGCTAAGCGTTGTGATACCGGATAGTATAGCGACTTTAGTTTCTATAGGATTAGCTGCAATTGTATATACGGTTATGATTTTTATTACTAAGAGTATTTCTCTAGAAGAATTAGAAATGATACCTGGTGGAAAGAAAATAAGAAAATTAGTTAGGAAGATTGCAAATGTGTAAGATTACAGTAGTTGGTTTAGGACCTGGCGATGAAAAATTTCTTACAGTTGAAGCTGTTGAATTTTTAAAAAAATGTGAGAATCTTTTTATAAGAACAGAAAAGCATCCAACAAATAAATATATAAAAAATTTGGGAATAGACTATAAGACTTTCGATAATTTGTATGAAGAAGCGGAAACTTTCGAAGATGTATATAACGATATCGCAGATGTATTGATTGAAGAGGCTAAAAAAAGGGACGTAGTATATGGTGTTCCCGGTAATCCGTTTGTTGCAGAAAGAACGGTTGAAATTTTGCAGGATAAATATGATGATCTTGAATTTATTTATGGTGTCAGTTTTGTCGATGTTGTGTTTACGTCTTTAAAAATTGATCCAGTTAATGGAATGGCTGTCGTCGATGCGTTAAACATGAAGCATATTTCGAATGATGTATATAATATTATTATTCAAGTATATAATCAGATGGTTGCAGCAAGTGTTAAAGTGCATTTATCGGAGTATTATGATGATGATCAAGAAATCTATGTTGTGAAATCTGCTGGTATAAGAGATCAAGAAGTAATAAAAAAAGTTTTCCTTTGGGAATTAGATCATTATGATGTATTCGATCACCTTACTACTCTGGTTATTGAACCGGTTTCTGAAGATGTCAGGCGAAAAGGATTTGGAGACCTTGTAGATGTAATGAAGGTCCTAAGAGGTGAAGATGGATGTCCATGGGACAGAAAACAGACCCATGAATCGTTAAAGAAATATTTACTTGAAGAAGCATATGAAGTATTAGAAACAATCGACGGTGAAGATAGTGAACATCTTGAAGAGGAATTGGGAGACTTGCTTTTGCAGATAGTTTTTCATGGTCTTATTGAAGAGGAGATGGGATATTTCAACTTGACTGATGTAACTGATAAAATAACAGAAAAGTTGATAAGGAGACATCCTCATGTTTTTGGGGAGTTGGAAGCTGATACGCCTGATGAAGTTGAAACTATTTGGAATGGGGTAAAACAAAAAGAAAATGATCAAAGTTATTCCGATAGGATGAAATCGCTTTCCAAATCCAGCCCCGCTTTGATTAGAGCGTCCAAGGTTCAAAGTATTGCCCGGGAAATAGGGTTTGATTGGGATGATGTCACTCCTGCGATTGAAAAGGTTAAAGAAGAATTGAATGAAGTTATTTTTGAGATGAAAAATAGCCGAACAGATAAGTATGAAGAAGAATTGGGAGATCTTTTGTTTGCGGTTGTCAATGTTGTAAGATTGTCGAAATTAGACCCTGAAATTGCTCTTGATAGAACTATCAACAAATTTATCAAGAGGTTCAAACACATAGAATTTTCTGACTTGTCTAAGGAAAAAGGAATAAAAAAGATGAAGTTGGAAGAAATGGATGCATTGTGGGAAGAGGCTAAGAAAAAAAACATTGATAAATAAACAAAAAAGACTTGAAAACAATGGGTATATAAGGATATTATAGAGGTAGTAGTAAGGATTTATTGCTGTAACATTATAGGGAGGTAATACTGTGAACAAATCAGAGTTAATAACTAGTATAGCTGAAAAAGCTGAGATTACAAAAAAGGATGCAGAAGCTGCATTGAATGCATTCGTTAAAAGCGTTGAAGGCGCTTTAACAGATGGTGAAAAAGTTCAATTGGTAGGTTTTGGAACTTTTGAAGTAAGAGAGAGAAAAGCAAGAACGGGAAGAAATCCAAGAAATCCAGAGCAAGTTATTGAAATTCCCGCTTCAAAAGCACCTGTTTTTAAAGCTGGAAAATCATTAAAAGAAACAGTTAATAAATAGCAAAAGCAGCTTTGGCTGCTTTTGCTTTTTGAGGGAGAAATCATGAGGTTAGATAAATATTTAAAAGTGTCTAGAATAATAAAAAGAAGAACTGTTGCAAAAGAGGCGTGTAGCCAAGGAAGAGTTAAAATTAATGACAAGGTTGCAAAGGCTTCTGAAGATATTTCGATAGATGATGTGATATCTATTCAATTTGGACATAGTATTCGTTTATATAGAGTGTTGGATGTTAAAGAGCATGTAAATAAAGATGGGGCTAATGGATTGTACGAGATAGTGGAATAAGAGAGTGATCTCTATATAACTATTATACGAGGTGATATAGTGAAGAAGTTTTTTTTGAAAAATAAATATATTGTTATATTTATAATATTCTTTTTTA
>JAYENG010000222.1:0-8577 GCA_034721975.1 Bacillota bacterium | reverse complement strand
TCGTATAGATATCCTATTTAAGTGTGTTAAAAAATCCACTGTATTTCATTTTGATATAAAAAATACAATGGATTTAATACTGTATATTGTAGAATAAGCTTAAGTTAATGACATTGTGCCGGGCACACTAATAAAAAAGACTTCAATTAGAAGTCTTTTTCCCATCCATAAAAACAACATAAACACCTATCAATATCGCACCAACCACGATAAATGAATCCCCTATATTAAAAACTGCAAAGTTTATCAATCTAAAATCAAAATAGTCAATCACATATTCTAAACGAACGCGATCGATGAAATTTCCGATAGCACCGCCTAAAATAAAACTTAAACTCATCAACAACAACCAATGTTCTTTACTTTTAATCAATTTATATAAAAAACCCATCATTATTATAATTACAATAAAAGTCATCCCAACTAACAACGATACATTCCCTCTTAAAATACTGAACGCCGCTCCCGAGTTTTGTCTGTAGGTTAAATGAAATATATCTTTTAAAATAGGATAAGTATCAATTGGCATTAAGTAAACTCTGGCAAAATACTTCGATAATTGATCAAAGGTAATAATCAACATCGTAATTATTCCATAAATCATATAAAAACTCCTTACTGAATTGGTGAGACTAATCTTCCCAAAGCCTCCAATACTTTTTCCTTTAATCCTCTTTTTAAATGTTTTTCATAATCAATCATTTTAGAATCCTGCAAATCTGAAATAAAGTCTTGTTCCAACCTCTCAATTGTATCTTTTCCATATATAAAAGCATTCACCTCATAATTGATTCCAAAACTTCTAATATCCATATTTGCAGTTCCAACAGAAGCAACTATTCCATCAACTGTTAAAATTTTACTATGAATAAATCCTCTTTCATACGTGTATATTTTCACTCCCGCCTCAGCCAAACCTTCAATATTATCTCTCGAAGCCCAATATACAAAAAAATGGTCAGGTTTATTAGGTATTATGATCTTTACATCAATTCCGCTTAATGCAGCCGTCTTCAATGCCATTCTCAAACTATCATCTGGAACAAGATAAGGTGTTTCAATCCAAATTCTTTCATTTGCAGTTGCAATAATAGAAAAATAACCCTGCTGAATATTTTGCCAATCACTATCCGGTCCACTAGCCGCAATCTGTAAAATGCAATGTTTTTCATAAGTCAGCGGTTTAAAAATTTGATTGGACTCTAAAATTTCACCAGAAACGAATTTCCAATCATTTATAAAAATTTTCTCAAGGGATCTAACTCCCTCTCCTTCAATTTTCAAGTGAGTATCTCTCCAAAATCCTAATTTTTCACTCTTACCTAGGTATTCATCTCCAATATTAAGACCGCCTAAATACCCTGTTTTTCCATCTACTATAAGAATTTTACGGTGATTTCTATAATTCAATCTTCTTGAAAGTACCGGAAAGGCAACTGGACAAAAAGGATATATCTCAACTCCGGCTTCTATTAATTGTTTTTTGAATTCTTTTCCTAATTTCCAACAACCAACCGCATCGTACATAATTTTAACCTTAACTCCATCTTTTGCTTTTTCAATCAAAATGTCTTTAATTTTATTTCCCAGTTTATCATCCTTGATAATGAAGTATTCCATATAAATGTCCTCTTTTGCTTCAAGCAACGATCTCATAATTCTGCTAAAAGTCTGAACACCGTTGGTAAGAACTTCCACTCTATTATTCACACTAAACAAAGAATTGGAATTTTTAAGCAAAAGTTTTATAATTTTTGTATGCCGAGTCAAAACTACACCTTCGTTGATACTCACAAGATAGCTAATGGCATCAGTTTGACTCTCGGCAACTCTTTCTTCGATACTCACATCACTTACTATTTTCCTGTTTGCAACTCTTTTAGGTCGTACATTTTTTCCTAGTAAAATATATAATACTATTCCCACATAAGGCAATAACAAGAGTACCAACAACCAAGACAAAGTTCTATACGGCTGATCATTGTCAAGGAAAATAAACAATGCAACAGCTAAAGCATACAGCAAAAAAAATTTACTTATTATCAATTTCATAAAAAGAAGTATATCTATAATGCTTACTTTTAAAAAAACAGCCGTCACTATAAACAACATTATGACTATTGTACTTGTTGAAATTATAAAACTTTTTTTGCTCATATTCCCACCTCTACTGATGTGGCATAAAAGTTACCGACATTATTTTATTACCCTTCTTTGAAAATTTTTCTTCATATTCCGTCATTATATTATCTAAAAATCTATCGTCTTCATGAACATCAAGTGAAATTTCTTTCATTATCAATCTCAATTCAGCCAATTCGTTAAGAGTAAATTGAAATAATGAAATATTGTCAGTTTTAAATATAATCCAAGAATTTTCTTTTAGAATTACATTATATTTATTAAGAAACTCTCTATATGTCAGTCTTCTTTTAAAATGTCTTTTCTTCGGCCAAGGATCGGAAAAATTCAAATAAATACCATCTAAAGAATTTTCTTTGAAAATATCAGTAATATTTTCAATATTCGCCACCAAAAATTTTACATTTTTAATTTTTCCCTCTTTTGCTTTTTTAACAGCTTTTAAAAGAACTTGATCCCTTAACTCAACACCTATAAAGTTGATATCCGGATTTCTTTTTGCCATTTCAATAATAAATCTTCCTTTTCCAGTACCAAATTCCGCTTTAATAGGATTATCATTATCAAATACGCCTTCTAAATCTATTATTCTTGATTCGTCCCGAAATATAACATATTTTTTATGTTCTTCTAGTTTTTCTTTTACCCCATGTTCTTTTCTTAATCTCAATTATTTCACCTCAAAATACAATTACTTTACAAACATTTTTGGATTCTCGCTCCACAATTTAAGCACTTCATAATCTTTATCTGTTATATACCCAATTTTTCTAGCTATAGGTAGCAGCGTTTTATAATCCGTCAACGATTCATAACCTATCAAATGATTTGCAAAACTTACTACAAGATCATCGAAGTTATAATTGAATATAGAGTAAACCATAACAACATCAGCGCCTACTTCTTCTAAAGCTTCAACTGCATTCAGCGCGCTTCCTCCAGTGCTGAGCAAATCTTCGATGACTACAACTTTTTGTCCCTCGGCAACAATTCCCTCTATCTGATTCTTTTTGCCATGCACCTTAGAAGTACTTCTTACATACGCCATAGGTTTCCCCATAACATCAGCTACCCAAGCAGCATGAGGTATTCCAGCAGTCGCCGTACCTACAATTACATCGATATTTTCATCCAATTTATTGATTCTCTTAGAAAATTCAGCAGCGACATATTTTCTAAATTCCGGATAAGCCATTATCAGTCGATTATCACAATATATCGGTGATTTTATCCCGGAAGCCCATGTAAATAGATTATCTTCATTGGTTATTACAACTGCTTTGATTTCCAATAATTTCTTTGCTATTTCATAACTCGAATTCATAATAATCCCCCTATTTTACTCCAATACCGTCAATATTATATCTGTTTCCAGAGTTCCATAACATGTATTCGTCGATTCCGAACTCTTTTAAAGCTCTGATCTGATCATTTACCCTATCTATCGTATAATTTATATGACCCGTTACCCATCCGGCAGTAAATGATTGAATCCAAGGTCGGATTTTCGCCGGTGTATCTATATTGCTATTTCTTTTAATTGCATCTTCAGTCGCCCTATATATCACTTCATAAGGATGAGCATCAGGCACCTCAAATCCAAAGTTTCCTTCTCCATAATGCGACGGGTAGAACATCGGGCTCATAACGTCTATGACATTGCTTATTCCTTCCCAATGTTGGCCTATTCCAACATCGTTGATAGCAGTCGATGTCCATCCGTAAACATCAGCTGATAAATATAATTCATATTCAACAAGTGCTTCCTGCGCATATTTAATAAACGATTGGATTGCTTTTGTCTTGGTTTCATTCAAATCGTTTCTATAGTCCAATATCGAATCCAGATTCTTGCTGCTTGCAGTTGGAAAACGTACATAATCAAATTGAACTTCATTAAACCCGATCTCTGCCGCTTCTTTGGCAATTCCAGTTAAATATTTCCAAAGTTCTCTGTCATAAGGAGTCCCCCAAGAAACACTATCATTAGTTGTAAAGAGTGTCCCATCTTTATAAGTGATTGCTCTCTCAGGAAAAATAGAGGCATATTTAGGCGATTTAAACGAAACTAACCGCCCTATCAAATATATATCCTCATCCTTTAATTTATTAACAAATGATTCTATATCCTTGATATAAAATTTATATTTATCTCCCAGAGTATTTCTAGCTGTTTCGCTTTGAAATAGCATTACACCATTGTCATCTTTAATATCGATAATCAGGCTGTTGATTTCAGTGCTTTTCACCAGCTCGATAAAATAATCGATATTAGACGCCGCAGAGTTTCCAGATACATATACACCTTTAACATTCACATAAGGATTGTTCTCAAAATCCATTGATTTTTCATATGCACCATAATCGACATCGTGATAAGCTCTTTTTATCTTGCTGATTTCTTCCTCAATCATTTCTTCTTCAAAATTTACATATTTATAATAAACCCATCCTGTAACTCCAGAGCTATCAACAACTTGAATCCAATTGTCACTCAAATTTCCAATTACCTCTAATTTTTCATCATATTCTAAAACTCTTATAATTACAGTATCAGAATTAGAACCCTCTCTAAAATTAAGCCCATAAATATTCACATGAACATAGCTAGATTTTTCTTCAATTATTTCTTCCTCAATTATTTCTTCCTCAATTATTTCTTCCTCGATTATCTCTTCCTCGATTATCTCTTCCTCGATTATCTCTTCCTCGATTATCTCTTCCTCGATTACTTCTTCCTCATCGATTTCTATCGCGACTACCTCAGGATTAATTTCTTCTTCAGGTAAATCCAATCGATTCGATGTACAACCAGTTACGGAAAATAATGCTGCTATTACAACAATTAACACTAATATATTTTTCTTGTTCATTCATACACCCCTCAAATTTTTCTAGCTATCTCATTCTATCATAAGACTTCTGCAAAGGCATCAAAATCATACACTAATTCACTCGATAGAAATTCTGTGTTATAATAACTTCAAATACAATTGTCCTAGTTACAAGGACATTCCGCGGAGGAATAGCTATGAATACTAAAAAATTTTTTATAGTTAGTGAAGATATTATTCCGGATATTTTTATTAAAGTAATCGAAGCAAAAAACCTTATCAATGCAAATCTAGTATCTAGCATCACTGAAGCCGTCAACAAAGTAGGTCTATCTAGAAGCACCTATTATAAATACTGCGATCATGTGTTCTTACTTGAAAACGGCGCTCTCGGAAATAAATCTACAATAAACCTAATTTTAAAACACGAATCAGGTGTATTAAGTAAGATTTTAGATACTATTTCAGAACATAACGGTAATATTTTGACAATAACACAAAACCCACCCGAAAATGGCATTGCAAATGTTTCAATATATTTTGACATTTCTAAATTAAACAGTTCCTATAATAAACTTTTAGACTCTATTAAAAATTTAGACGGTGTTGAGCAATTGACGTTATTAAGTCTAGAATAAATAAAGATGCTCTTATTTAAAAGAGCATCTTTATTATTTTCTTAATACTGATATCTTCCTGCAATCTTATAATCATTTGGAATATCTGCACTTGTGTCAAACTCGGAAAGATTCCATTTGCCTCTTATTCCAATATCGTGCAGTCCAACTTCAAAGTAAAACATAGCTATTCCAGCATCTAAACACTTCATCGCTTCACTTATCTCATCACTTTGCTCAATAAATAAATCGATTTCATTTCCTTTTACTATAAAATACCACGGTTGTCTATTTTTATAAGAAGGTGCTAATCTCATATAGAATAGAGCATCATGGATACCTCTCATTTCTAACTCTTCAATATCAGGAATATTCCCCCATCTATCAATAAACACAAATTCTGTTATTGATTTTCTACTGCTGACCGTCTTCTTCAAATACCCGCTGTCGATATTAGGATACCCTAAATCTGTTAAAGCGGATATACTTCCCTTTGTAATAGATGCATAGATATTCGACAAGTTATATTCTTTTTTTGGATACCCCAGAGCAATCAGCGCAACTACTTCTTTTTCACTTTGAATATTCATTACTTCCTTAACCTTTTCACTGTTTAAAACTTCTATCCAGCATGTGCCTATATTTTTTTTTATAGCGTTTAGTATTAACCATTCTCCAACATAACCGGCAATTTTATAACATTTATTTTCAGAGTCACTCAATACTGCATAATAATGCGGAGCCTCAATCATTTTTCCATAATACCCGGCTAATTCTCCACCTAAATCTATTGCAGCTTTTCCGCCATCCTCAATAAAAATGAATTCCAAACTGGCATCGGCAGCTACCGGTGGTTTCTCCATTACCAACTGTTCTAAATACTTTCTATCTTCTCCCGTCAACTTTTTATTCTTGTATTCTCGAACCGATTTTCTTTTTTCAGCAAGTTTTAAACTCTTCATAAAAATACCTCCTATGTCTACCTATTTAATATATACACTTTAAAAGCATATCATAAACTACTTAATATAGTTTACCAATTCTCCGATTTTCTCTATCTCACACTTTGTCACATCTCCAGGTCGCAAATACTTCGAAGGAGTAAACCCCATCCCTACTCCTGCCGGTGTTCCTGTAAGAATGATATCTCCAGGCAATAATGTTGTATTCTTTGAAAAATTGCTTATTATATGACCTATATCAAAAATCAAATTTCTAGTCGACGAGGACTGTCTAAGTTCATCATTTACATATGATTTAATATCCAATACCGGTGGGTAATTAATTTCATCCACAGTAACAATACTTGGTCCAATCACTGTATGAGTATCGAGGCTTTTTCCCTTAACCCATTGATAATGGTTCTTTTGCAATTCTCTCATGCTAAAATCATTCCCGACAGAATAGCCAAATATATAATTTTTTACATCCTCTACTTTAACATTCTTTCCTTTTTTACCAATAACAATAGCGAGTTCTACTTCATAATCAAAAGTATCAAACCTATCGAAGTATGATAAGACATCACCATTCGTTCCAATAGCTTCATCGACAAATTTGGAAAAATATATCGGACATTCCGGAATAAAAACATCAGCAGAAATCTTACCCTTTAGCTCGACAGCGTGGTCAATATAATTTTTGCCTAAACAGATAACGTTTCGCCTCGGATTCGGAATCGGTGACAATAACTTTATTTCATCCAAATTATACGATTTCTCACTGAATTTCAAACTCGATAAATCATTTTTATATATCAGATCCAACATACCATCAAAGTTTAAAATTTCATACACTTCATTATTTTCATGTTTTCCAATTTTTCTTTTACTATCATATTCAAAAGTTACAAGTTTCATTATGTCACCATCCTTTTTTTCAATTTTATCATTTTTTTTTACAATAAAGAAGAATTTTTGTGTACAATTATGATAAAAGGGGGCAATTCAATGAAGATAACTTTTAACGGTGCTGCAGAGATGGTAACAGGTTCTTGCCACTATATAGAAACCGAAAAAACTAAGTTTTTAATCGACTGCGGGATGTTTCAAGGAAGCGTCAAAGAAACAAAACTAAATCATGAAGAATTCACATTTAATCCTTCTGAGCTCGATTTTGTGATTTTAACTCATTGTCATATCGATCACAGCGGAAGACTTCCTATGCTTGTTAAACAAGGATTTAAAGGTAAAATATTTATGACACCTCCAACTAAAGACTTAGTCGAAATACTTTTACTGGATAGTGCAAAGATACAACTTCAAGACCAAGAAAAAAGCAAAGATGATGACATCGATTTATCAGATGTTCTCTATACAGAAGATGATGTTTATGAAACGATTCAGTATTTCTATCCACTTAGATATGAAAAATCCTTTACTGAAAAAAATATACATTTTACATATCACAACGCAGGACATTTACTTGGTTCTGCATATGTGGAAATCGATCATAAAGACAAAAAAATTATATTTTCAGGAGACCTGGGTCACGAATCTTCTCTATTACAAAATCCACCCGCTTCTTTAAAAAAAGCAGATTATGTTTTTATGGAAAGCACCTATGGTAACCGTGTACACGAACATATAGATTTAAGGCTTGAAAACTTGTATAGAGAAGTCTTCACTACTATAGACAATAACGGAACGATAATAATACCGGCATTTTCAGTAGGTAGAACTCAAGAAATGCTATATTCATTGAAATTGTATGCAATAAAAAACAATCGTTATGATGATTTTAAAAAAACTCCAATATATATTGATAGTCCTTTGGCGATTAACGCTACTGAAATTTATTTGAAGAATTTAGATTATCTGAGAGATGATATAACAAAAGAATACATTAAATATGAAAATGTACATATTGTAAAAACCATGAAAGAATCAATCGGCTTAAATTTTAATAACAGTCCAAAAATTATCATCTCAGCTGCCGGTATGTGCGATGCAGCAAGGTGATTAAGTATTCTCCCTGCATCGCAC
>JAYENG010000221.1:0-8622 GCA_034721975.1 Bacillota bacterium | reverse complement strand
ACCATCTACACTGACTGGAATTATAGATATTCTTGTTAAAAAAGGACTTGTAGAAAGACGTATCAGTAGTGAAGATGAAAGATTCAAAAAAATTTCTTTGACACAAGAGGGCATCGAACTAAAGGGAAAATCATGGGAAACAATCAATTATTTTGATTCTATTGTTGGAGAAACCCTTTCTGAAGAAGAAATAAAAATAGTATTAAATGCACTGAAAAAATTGTCTGTTAGAATCGATGAATGGAAATGAGAAATCATTTCTTTTTTATTTGACAAAAAAAATATTTGAACATACAATATATTTAGGTACCTAAATATATTGTATTGATTTATTTAAATTTAGGTGTTCAAGGAGGAAAGAGATAATGAGAGATTACTTTGGAAGAAGCTATGCGCAAGAAATGGATAAAAACGACAAACTTTATGAGTATCGAAAGAGATTCTATTTAAAAGACAATGAGTATTATATGGATGGAAATTCATGTGGCTTATGTTCAAAAGATGCAGAAGAGACATTAGAGCGTGTACTAGGTGAGTGGAAAAAGTACGGGATAGATTGTTGGACTAAACCTGAGCATCAATTATTTTTGTATCAAGATTATCTGGGAGAGTTGATGGCGCCGATCATCAATGCAAAGCCGAGCGAAGTGACAATTCATTCTAGCACGACTATAAATATTCATACTGCGATAGGTACATTTTATAAGCCTACAAAAGAAAAATTCAAAATATTGGTTGATGATATAAATTTTCCAACAGATCGTTATGCTGTTGATTCGCAGATAAGATTGAAAGGTCTCAATCCTGAAGAATGCGTCAAAGTTGTTGAAAGCCGAGAGGGGAAAATGATATTTGAAGAAGATTTCATAGAGGCAATGACTGAAGATGTGGCGATTGTCTTTTTACCGTCGGTTTTATATCGCAGCGGGCAATTGGTTGAAATGGAAAAAATCACAAAGGTTGCTGAAGAAAGAGGAATAATCGTCGGTTGGGATCTATGCCATTCGGTAGGAGTCATTCCTCATGATTTCAATGCACTTCAACCGGATTTCGCAGTTTTTTGCACGTATAAATATTTAAATGGTGGACCCGGTTCTCCTGCAGGATTATATATCAATGAGAAACATTTCAATAAAGAGCCTGGATTGGCCGGTTGGCACGGGAATAAAAAAGAAACCCAATTTGATCTTAAAAATACATTTGAATCTGCAAACAATGCAGGTGGATGGCAAACGGGGACGAAACATGTACTCAGCATGGCACCTTTAGAAGGATCATTAAAAATGATCAATGAA
Organism: Bacillota bacterium; assembly: GCA_034721975.1. Taxonomy (GTDB): domain Bacteria; phylum Bacillota; class Clostridia; order Peptostreptococcales; family Acidaminobacteraceae; genus DAOURC01. Next base: position 7,327 of record JAYENG010000221.1, on the reverse strand, counting down.
ATGGGAGTTGGAAAATTACGAGAAAAATCGTTGATGCTTACAAAATATATGATGGATCTAGTCGATGAAAAACTTGTGAAGTATAGTTTTGAAATTGGAAATCCTCGTGAAGATGAAATTCGCGGAGGACATGTCGCACTTGAACATGAAGAAGCTATGAGAATCAATGAAGCATTGAAAGATAATAAAGTCATTCCTGATTTTAGATTTCCAAATGTTATCAGATTAGCTCCAGTTCCATTATACGTATCATATGAAGACGTTTATGATGTCATCGAGATAATTGAAAAAATCATGATAAATAAAGAATATGAAAAATACAGTAAAAAAAGAGGAATTGTAGCATAAAAAACAAGTTGTCCGATTAATAAGGACAACTTGTTTTGCTTTTTAAAACATTATCATGTGGCTAGTTTGGCTTCTCTATAATTATGAATCATGATTGTCAGAAGTACTATTATGGCACCCATAACCGCTATAGAACCGATTTTTTCACCAGTCAACATGAACACCCAAACAGGGTTTAACAATGGCTCCAGGACGGGTATGAAGACTGCATCCAATGATGTCAGATGTGGTATCGCCATTGAATAGAATATAAATGAAAGTCCGATCTGAAATACGCCTAGAAATAATATGCTGAATATAATTGTCGAGTTGAATTGCTGAGAAAAAATAAAACCGATGCCGATTATAGCTGATATTGTATTTCCGATCAAGATGATTTCAATAGGTTTTCTTGTGTTTTCATGTTTTGTAATTAAAACCAAGATGGCGAGTGATATGCCGCTACAGGCTCCTAATATATTTCCAAATATATGACCTGTTTCAATGCCGTCCACAAAAAAGATCGATATTCCTATCATTACAAATATAACAGCCAATAAATCTTCTTTTCTCGGTTTTTTCTTTAAAAACAATAAAGAGAACATTATTATCCATATAGGTGCAGTAAACTGAAGCACGATTGCATTGGCTGCAGTTGTGAATTTAGTGGCGCTGATATAAAAGAGTGAAAGGGAAGAATAAGCCAATCCACCTAGAAAAGTATGCAAATTCAGTGATAAAAAAGGCTGTTGTTTTTCTTTTGGTTTAGGCTTTTTGTAATCATATAGCATATATGCAAATACAACTATATTTGCAATCATAGCACGTCCACCATAAATAGCCAATGGGTGCCATGGAATCAATTTAACAAATAATCCACCTGTACTCCAAAGGACAGCAGCAAACACCATTAATAATATTGCTTTATTTCGATTTTGACTCGTGTTCATATTTTTCCTCCAGTAAGTAGCAAACTGATTGCAATTAAATTATAATGAAAAGTGTCACAAAGTACAATAGATATTCTGGGAGATGAGAAAAAAATGAACGTAGTATATATACTTGAATGCAGTGACGGAACACTTTATACTGGATGGACCAATAACCTGGAAAAAAGACTAGAAGATCATAACGCTGGCAGGGGAGCTAAATACACGAGAGGAAGGTCGCCGGTTGTGTTGAAATACCATGAAGTATTCTCAACAAAAGAAGAAGCCATGAAAAGAGAATATGCAATCAAAAAAATGAAAAGAGATAAAAAGATGGAATTGATAAATAAATGATAATGATTGTTTTAAATCTATTCTTAAGTGTATATATAAGATATGACATAGAAAGGAGATGAAGATATGGGGTTCAAAGATAAGTTATCCAAGACATTGAACACTGCAGCAGAGAAAAGCACTGAGCTTGCAGGTAAAGCAAAGACAAAAGTGGACATAAGCAGTAAGAAAGGTTCGATAACAACCAAGTACAAAGAAATCGGTACATTGATTTACGAAGGAAGAATAAATGAAGAAGATGTCACTGAAGATGTTGAAGCATTATGTTTAGAAATTGATAACCTTAATGTAGAAATTGAAGAATTAGAAAGTGAAATATAAGACTGTTTAAATTAAACAGTCTTTTTAATTGCAATTTATGATAAAATTATATTTGGGTGATAGGATGAAAAAGATAATAACAGCAACAATATTAATCATACTAGTAAGCATTGCGATAATATCAGTAAATTATAATTTTATTAATGAAATAACTATCTATAATGGTGAAATTTCAGAAATATTTGAAGATGATTTGAAAATTATCACATTTGATGATATTGAAGAAATCGAAAAATCAGAATATGAAATTCTTGTCGATTATAGATATAAAGCTGATAAAAAGTATTCTCTTCACATAAGCATTGATGATGAAATCATGTATTTTATAGATGAAAAGGATAGAAAACACACTTTTTCAAATGAAATGATAAAAGAAGTCTTATCATTAAGCATCTTTAATGATGAATACAAATATGCTTCGGTACCAAAAATAGAATTCAAAATCAATAATGAAAAAATAGATATGGAACCTGTGGAAACATCTTGGAGTTATATGAAACTTGATGGAAATATCGAGTCAATCACCAATGTAGTAATAGGGCATGATAAAGATGATGTTATAAATGTAAAAGAGAACAGTTTCTTGGAGCTTGACTTTGAGACTGATCCAAAAGAAATACTTGTGGAGACTTCATCAGGTGAAAAGTATGCACTGAATGACAATAAAATTAAATTCGGAAATACTGAAAAAGAAATTCAATATGATATCAAAGCAATATGGAATTCTAAAGAATACTACGGTGAATCGGACTATAAAATCAATGTATTGGTAGATTTACCACTAGAAGTTAAAATGATTGATAAAGATATTTATCCAGGGGATTTTATAACTTTATATTTTAAAAATGTAAACCAAGATGAATCAATAACTATTAATCAACCATTTATAAATAAAGCCGAATTATGGGAATATGAATTAGGTTATATTTCAATAATTCCAATAAATTATTGGACTGAAGCAGGAAATTATACAATTGAAATTGAATCAGACAACTTTGAAAAAGAGGTTGAAATACCAGTAGAGATAAAGTATAGAAAATTCGATATACAATATCTTCATATCGATAAGAAGTTGGAAGCTGAAACAAGAAGTGAAGATGCATATGATGAATTCGCTTTATATATGAATCCGGCAAGAGAAAATTCATCAAACGAGGCATTATTTGAAGGATTATTCATTCAACCGGTCGAAGGTAGAATTTCAACAGAATTTGGAATGTACCGCTATGTCAATGACAATATGACATCATACAGGCATTCGGGAATAGATATAGCGACATCTAAAGGAACACCCGTTATGGCCACCAACAACGGGAAAGTAAATTTGGCAAGGTGTTTAACATTAACCGGAAATACGATAGTTATAGATCACGGTTTTGGAATTTTCAGTGTGTATTATCATTTGGATTCACTCAATGTTGAAAAAGGAGAACACGTCAATAAAGGAGATATTGTTGGCGAAGTGGGAACAACAGGCTTTTCTACCGGTCCGCACCTCCACTGGACTATGTCGTATTATAAAACAAATTTAGATCCATATTTATTTATAAGAAAAGAAGTCATTACAGATCCCCTTAATTAATGATTTTCATTTAAATGGAGTGATAAAAATGATCCAAAAATGTTCATGGTGCCTAGGCGATGATTTATATGAAAAATACCACGATGAAGAATGGGGAGTTCCTGTTCACGATGACTTGGTTCATTTCGAGTTTTTGTTGCTTGAATCAGCACAAGCCGGGCTAAGTTGGCTGACTATTCTTAAAAAGAGGGAAAATTATAGAAAAGCATATGATAATTTCGATTACGAGAAAGTATCGAACTATGATGAAAAAAAGATTGAAGAATTGATGAATAATTCAGGGATTGTTAGAAATAGAAGAAAAATAAAAGCATCTATAAAAAACGCGAGGGTGTTTTTAGAAATTCAGAAGGAATTCGGATCTTTTGATAAGTATATTTGGTCATTCACAGATGGGAAGCAGGTAGTCAATCATTTCACAGATGTAAAAGACATTCTTGCAAAATCTGTTCTTTCAGAGACGGTTAGCAAAGACTTGAAGAAAAGAGGCTGTTCATTTCTAGGACCGGTGATAATGTATGCTCATTTGCAGGCGACTGGAATTATCAACGACCATATAATGAGTTGTTTCAGATATGAAGAAGTTCAAAAATAACACATGCGACAAATGAAAATTATTAATAAAGGGGAATATCGTGGAATATATATTGATATTGGTAGCAGGATTAGTTGCGGGATTCATTAATACAGTAGCTGGCGGAGGTTCATTGATTACATTGCCGATTCTCATATTCATGGGACTTCCATCTGCAACAGCGAACGGAACAAATAGAATTGCACTAATGGCACAGAACATTTCTGCAATTGCAAATTTCAAGCGAAAAGGTTTTTTTTATCCTAAACTTGTTTTTTTATTAGGTTTACCCGCAATTATAGGAGCAATTATAGGAGCGAAAATTGCGGTTGATCTTCCAGATGAAATTTTCAATAAAACATTGGGCATAGTAATGATATTTGTTTTGATTATGATTGTCACTAGACCAGAAAAAAAATTCTTGAAAAATCAAGAATTTGAAGAATTGATAGGAAAAAGGAAAATCATATCTATAATTGTATTTTTTATTATAGGTATTTACGGTGGATTTATTCAAGCAGGTGTCGGTTTTATTCTAATTGTCAGTCTTTCTCTGATTACAGGATTATCATTAGTAAAAATAAACAGTATCAAGGTTGGAATAGTTGCTGTATATACCGTATCAGCACTTATTATTTTTATTGTCAACGGTAATATCGATTGGGGGTTAGGAATACTATTGGCAATAGGCAATAGCATAGGGGCGTATTTAGGAAGCGATTTTTCAGTTAAAAAAGGTGACAAATACATACAAGCAGTCATTACAATAGCTGTGATAGTTATGGCAGGTAAACTATGGGGGTTATGGTTGTAGAGACAAATATATTTGGAGGGGATTTAGATGAAAATAATAGATTTATCACATATTATCAAAGAAGAAATGCCGGTTTTTCCTGGAACAGAAAAACCTATACTAGAAGAGGCCAATACTATAGAGAAAGATGGATTTAAAGAAACTCTAATTAAAATGTATTCCCACACAGGGACTCATATCGATGCACCGGCACATATGTTGATGGATGGACTATATTTAAATGAAATGAATATAGATAGTTTTATTGGATCAGCTTGTATTATCGATGTTACCGGTCTTGAAACTATAGAAATTAAGAATTTGCAACCTTTTATCGAGTTAATAAAGAAGGTCGATTTTGTTATATTTAAAACAGGATATGAAAAATATTGGGGATCGAATGAATATTTTGGAAGATTTCCGACTTTATCAAAAGACTCGGCAAAGTGGTTGGCCGACTATAAACTCAAGGGTATCGGAGTCGATGCGATATCCATAGATCCGATGGACTCCATTGATTTTCCCGTTCATTTTGAACTATTTGAGAATAACATGATCAGTATTGAAAATCTGACTAATCTAGACAAGATAGAAAAGGAAGTGTTTATCTTAAGTGTTCTTCCTTTGAGAACCAGTAAAGCGGATGGATCGCCTGTAAGGGCAGTAGCGCAAATATTGGAGTGATGTGATATGAATAAAAAAACTTATTTTATTATAATTTTATTACTTGTTATGATTTTAGTAACAGGATGTTTGCCTGGGAATGATAAATATGAATTTTATCGCTCAGCTGGATTTCTATCTGGGATATGGCATGGATGGTTGGCGCCGCTGTCGTTGATTATTTCATTTTTCAATGAAAATATTCATATGTACGAGATCAACAATACAGGTTTTTGGTATGATTTTGGATTCTATATGGCTATAATCAGCGGATTTGGGGGATTGTCATTGAGTAGAAAGAGAAAGAAAAAGAAAAAATAGTTGATGGGGGAATATTGATGAGAGAGAAATATTTAAATAGATTGATTGAACTGATAAACAATGAGAATCTTGACGCAGCACTAATTGTACCATCTGATGACATGAAATTTTTAACAGGTCATTCACCATATCTATGTGAAAGATTTCAGGGCCTGTTTGTAAAAAAAGACGGCAGTTATTTTTATTTTTGCAACCTGCTTACCAGAGATGAAGCAAAAGCTTTCGTTGGAGAAGACAAAGTCTACAGTTGGTTTGATAATGAAGTATTTACAGATGTATTGAAAGATGTTTTTGAAAAAGAAGGGTTGATGGGTTCCACTATTGCAGTTGATTCTGCGGCTAGGGCCTTTAATATTCTGGATATATCAAATAATATGGATGTGAAATTTATAAATGGAAAAGAATTATTTGAATCTACAACGCTGTATAAATCTGAAGAGGAGATAGATTTACTTAGAATCGCAGCTCATAAAACTGATAAAGTGATACAAAAGACAATTGATTTCATTAAACCTGGTATAAAAGAACTTGATATAAAAAATAAAATATTTGAATGTTTTAAAGATGAAGATATGATACCGGAATTTGCAATAGTGGCTTCGGGAGAAAACAGTGCTTATCCTCATTACAATAGTTATGACAGAATTATTGAGCCGAACGACATAATAATATTGGATATCGGTGGGGTTTATAAAGAATTGAATTCCGATATGACTAGAACTGTTTTCATCGGACAACCTACTGAGGAAATGAAAAAAGTCTATGATATTGTACTAAAAGCAAATTTGGCAGGTGAAAAGGCAGCTGAAAATGGTACTGGTGTCAGGGAAGTAGATAAAGCAGCTAGAGAAATTATTGAAAAAGCCGGTTATGGTGAATACTTCACGACTAGACTCGGCCACGGCATAGGCTATAGCACCCATGAAGCTCCTTATATCAAACAAAGCAGTGAATTGGTATTAGATACAGCAATGGCTTTTAGTATTGAACCTGGGATATATATGCCAGGTAAATTCGGTGTTAGAATTGAAGATATTGTTGTTCTTTCTAGAAGCGGAAAAGAAATATTAAATCTCACATCCAAGGATATGAAGATAACATATTGAGGTAAAACAATGAGAAAAATATATTTGGTTTTCATACTGTTAATGCTTTTTCAATCAAATGCATATGCAGATGAAACTTATGATGATGTTTTAAAAGAACATAAAATAGATATAGATAGGAAATACAATACAATTAGGCTTATTGCAGTAGGAGACATTATGATGCATATGCCTATTGTCAATGCGTCGAAAAATGGACTAGGATATGATTTTTCTGGTATTTTTGAACAAGTTGGCAGTTTAATTAAAGTAGGGGATATTGCAATTGCAAATCTTGAAACCACTATTACCGAATACCGAGACGAGTACAGTGGTTATCCTAGATTCAAATCTCCAGTTGAGTTGGTTGGAAATTTG
>JAYENG010000220.1:0-1571 GCA_034721975.1 Bacillota bacterium | reverse complement strand
ATGCGTTGCTTAAACCAAGAACTTCTTAAAATCAGGGTTCGCCCATACTACCTATTCCATGCAAAGCATGTCATAGGAACAGAACACTTTGTCACTTCAATCGATGAGGGTCTTGAAATTATGGAATATTTGAGAGGTTACACTTCTGGTTTGGCTTGTCCTTCATATATCGTGAATGCGCCTGGCGGAAACGGTAAAACACCGATACTTCCGACTTACCTTATTTCAAGAGGTAAAGATTATGTGACAATCAGGACATGGGAAGGTAAAACCTTCGATTATCCGAGTCGTCCTTCAGTGAACATACGTGAAATAATGTAAAGTATAATAAAAGTCTGCTCTTTGAGCAGACTTTTTGATTTTATAGAAATATCGACATATCAAAATCTTTTGAAATTCTCTCCAGCATTCTCATTCCAGCGACAGAATTACCCTTTTGGTTTAAAGCAGGACCGTAAACTCCAATACCATATTTATTAGGTGAGCTGCTCATTATCCCTCCACCTACACCACTTTTAGAAGGAATGCCTACATCTATGGCAAATTGTCCCGATTCATCGTACATTCCGCAAGTAAGCATGAATGTCTTTGCGATCTTTGCATATTTCCTTGGTATCAACTGTTCTCCGGTTTTTTTATTAAAACCGTCATTTGCAATAATCGAGCCTATTTTTGCTATATCCAAAGTGGTGATTTCTATTGAACATTGCATAAAATACAAATCCAACACTTCTTCTACATCACCTTCTATAGAACGTATATCCTTGAGAAAATATCCTAATGATCTGTTTCTATTGCCGGTTTCTTTTTCAGAAATAAAAACATCTTCATTGACATGGATATCTTCATTATCAGCTAATAATCTTATAAATTTTAAAATTCTATCTACTTTTTCTTCGTTGTCTTTACCTTTTATCAAAGAAGATATCGTTACTGCTCCTGCATTGATCATAGGATTGAGAGGCTTTTTAAATGTATACGTTTCTAATCTCAGCATCGAATTGAATGGATCTCCAGTCGGTTCTTTTCCAACTAATTCAAATATCTTTTCTTCTCCCTGATCTATCAAGGCCAACATTAAAACAAGAGGTTTAGAAACGCTCTGAATTGTAAATTTCGTATTCCAGTTACCAGATGAAAAAACCTTTTCTCCATCATAAATCGAAATACCTAAATCTCCTCTATTCATTTTTTTTAATTCAGGTATATAATCTGCAACTTGTCCTTCTATCGTGTATCTTTTATATTCCTTAATAATCGAATCTAAATATGCTTGATCTATCACCAAAATTCTCCTCTCAATAATATTCCATATATATTCTACACTATTTTACATTAAAAATAACGACATTTTTTCTTTTGTCGTTATCAAAATAATCTATCCTTCTGAATTTATATCAAACATTATAGGTGTTTCAATAAATCTCTTTACTTCTATCAACTCTTCAAACATACCCAAAGCAAACATAAGCTTCGCTACAAGCGCTTCGGTATTCATATCACTCGCATAAATTATTTTATCGACAGGCAATTTTTTACCTACTTCATAAATATTTAAATCTACACCTTCT
>JAYENG010000219.1:0-8688 GCA_034721975.1 Bacillota bacterium | reverse complement strand
GAAAATAATAAATAAGAAATTTACAAGTATGTTTTTAGTAGGGATTTTAGCTGTAGGATTATTTGCAGGTTGTGATAAAGAGGCAGACAATCAAACAGAGGAAAAGTATTTAAGCATAGTAGGATCGACATCGGTGACGCCGGTTGTAACAAAATTAGCTGATGCTTATATGGCAAAAAACGATGGGGTTAAAATTGATGTTCAAGGTATCGGTTCGTCTGCCGGAGTGAAAGCGGCATATGATAAAAGTGCGGATATCGGGATGTCGTCTAGAAATTTAAAAGAGGCGGAGAAAGAATGGGGTTTGACGGAAACGACAATTGCCTTCGATGGGATTGCGGTGTCTGTACATCCAAGCAATACAATAACAAAGCTTACAACTGAGCAAGTAAAAGATATCTTTGAAGGATCGATTACAAATTGGAGTGAAATCGGTGGAAAAGACGAAGAAATCATAGTGGTAAGCAGGGAAGATGGTTCAGGAACTAGAGGGGCATTTGAAGGTTTAGTCGCTTTAGTAGCGGAAGATGCAGATGGAAACAAATATAGTACGTTGGTTGGAGACGCATTGATTGCCGATGGTAACGGAGCGGTGAAAGCGAATATCGCAAGCAAAGAAAATGCAATCGGTTATTTATCGTTTTCATATTTGGATGAGAGTGTTAAAACACTTAGCATAAACGATGTAGAGCCGCTGGTTGAAAATATTGAAAACGGAACATATGAAATTTCCAGACCGTTTCTGCTTCTGACAAATGATGCGATTACGGACCTGGCAAATGAGTTTATCGAGTATATATTAAGCGTTGAAGGACAAAAAATCATTGCGGAAAAATTAATACCTGTCAAGTAGCTTGATAAGTAAGGAGAAATTTTGAAAATGAATATAAAAATAGAAAGATTAAAGAAAAAATTGATGCCTGAAAATAGAATAGCAGAAAAAATATTCAGCAAATTTTTCTTCTTGAGTGCACTTGTCTCAATAATGAGTTTGATTGTAATAATAGTGTTTGTATTTGCAAAAGGTGTTCCGGGGATAATGGAAATAGGACTGATGGATTTTATATTCGGTAAATTATGGAGACCGAGTTCAAATGATTTCGGTATTTTACCGATGATCCTGGGATCGATTTATGCAACCATCGGTGCGCTGTTTATTGGCGTACCGATAGGTATTTTAACTGCTGTATATATATCTGAAATAGCAACAAAAAAAATCAGGAGAATTATTATTCCCATGGTTGAATTGTTGGCTGGAATACCTTCAGTGATTTATGGTTTTTTTGGATTGATTGTTATCATTCCTTTGATCGATAAAGGTTTTGGCAATGGAGGGAACAGTTTATTGGCAGCAATGATTATTTTAGGGATTATGATTTTACCTACCATCATAAATATTTCGGATGCATCATTAAGAGCTGTTCCAAAAGAATATAGAGAAAACTCTTTAGCGCTGGGGGCATCTAAAATTCAAACGATATTTGGCGTTGTATTGCCGGCGGCAAAATCCGGAGTGTTGACAGCGGTTGTTTTAGGACTTGGCAGAGCAATTGGAGAGACGATGGCGGTAATTTTGGTAGCAGGTAATTCTCCGCAGATACCTAATTCGATATTTGATCGTTTTAGAAGCATGACAGCAAATATTGCAATAGAAATGGGATATGCATTTGGACTTCATCAAGAAGCTTTGTTCGCAACGGGTGTTGTACTTTTTGTTTTCATCATAATATTGAATCTCGGTCTTAATTTATTTATTAGAAAGGCAGGTGATTAAACTGTTATTAAGAAATTCTAAAGAAAGAATAATATATGGTTTAATTATTTTATCTGCTTTGATTACAATGGGTATATTGTTTTGGATATTCATATTCATCGTCAAGAACGGAATGCCGCATTTGAATTTAAAATTTATACTATCAAATTATTCAGGTGAAGAAACCGGGATTTTTCCTATGATCATAAATACATTGATGGTGATAGGTATAACTATGATAATCGCAGTTCCGATTGGAGTTTCAACAGCCATATACTTAGTTGAATATGCCGAAAAAGGAAGAACTGTCAATGTTATAAGGTTTTCTGTCGAATTGCTGGCAGGCATTCCGTCGATCATATATGGGTTGTTTGGAATGGTGTTTTTTGTCACCATATTGAATTTCAATTGGTCGATTTTATCCGGCACCTTGACTTTAAGCATTATGATTCTACCGACTATTATTAGAACGACTGAAGAATCGTTGATAAGTGTTCCCAAAAAATACAGAGAAGGAAGTTTGAGTTTGGGAGCGTCAAAAATAAGAACAATCATGAAAGTGGTCCTTCCTTCTGCAAAATCAGGAATATTGACAGGAATCATATTGGGTATGGGTAGGATCAGCGGGGAAACCGCTGCGATTTATCTAACTGCTGGAATGGTTCCGAGGGTTGCAAGGGGAATTCTGGAATCTGGGAGGACGCTTTCTGTACATATGTATTTATTGGCGAAAGAAGGGATTTCTTTCGAAGAAGCGTACGCAACAGCGACGGTACTTTTATTGCTTACATTGGTATTGAATATTATTGCAAAAGCATTATCTAGAAATCAAGAAATTTGAGGTGAATCATGAAAAATCGAAATGTTATAGAAATTAATGATTTGAATCTCTTTTATGGAGATTTCCAAGCATTGGAAAATATAAAAATACAAATAGAGAGAAATAAAGTCACTGCATTGATCGGTCCTTCAGGATGTGGTAAATCCACTTTTTTAAGGACGCTCAATCGTATGAACGATTTAATCGAAAATACAATTGTTAAAGGCGAAGTTATTTTAGATGGGGTTGATATTTATAAAGAAATCAATTTATTGGATTTAAGAAAACGAGTCGGCATGGTTTTTCAAAAACCAAATCCATTTCCAATGAGTATATATGAGAATGTCGCTTATGGACCAAAAGCTCATGGAGTAAAGAATAAAGCCATACTGGATAAAATAGTGGAAGAAAATCTAAAAAAAGCAGCACTTTGGGATGAAGTTAAAAATAGACTGGATAAAAATGCAATGGGGTTGTCGGGAGGACAACAGCAAAGACTTTGTATCGCTAGAGCATTGGCGGTTGAACCTGAGATAATACTTATGGACGAACCTACGGCTTCACTCGATCCGATTGCTACACTAAAAATTGAGGAGTTGATAAACGAGCTTAAAAAAAAGTACTCCATAATAATAGTTACCCATTCTATGCAACAAGCTGGTAGAATTTCAGATAAAACAGCATTTTTTCTAATGGGAGAGATAATCGAGTACTCCGAAACAACGAAATTGTTTTCAAATCCCCAAGAAAAGAAAACAGAAGATTATATTACAGGAAGATTTGGCTAGGAGGTATGATATGAGAAATTTATTAGACGATAAACTTGAAAAGGCACATGAAATGTTGCTTATAATGTGCAGTTTAGTGGAAGAAAATATAAATATGGCAATGAAAGCTTTAATAAATCAAGATTTGGATTTAGCAGACGAAGTGATTGAAAATGATGAGTTGATAGACTCATATGAAGAAAATATTGAAGATTTATGCATTGAATTGATAGCGACACAAAATCCTCTAGGGAGTGATTTGAGAAAAATTTTCACAATGCAAAAGATTATTTCGGATCTTGAAAGAATCGGTGATCATTCTGAAAACATTGCGGAAATTGTTAAACTGATAGGGGAACAAGAATTGATCAAGCCGTTGATCGATATTCCTGAAATGGCAAAAATAGCTATTGGTATGGTTCATAATTGTATAAATATGTATATCGACGAAAATGTTGAATTGGCGATCGATACAATAAAAAAAGATGATGAAGTAGATAAATTGTATGAAGAAATCTATGGTGATTTGATAGAATTATTCAATGACAACAAACAGTATAAAGATCAAATTTTTTCGCTTCTGTTAGTCGGCATGAATTTGGAAAGAATAGCAGACCATGCCACGAATATTTGCGAAAGGGCATATTATATGGTCGAAGGTGAAAGAGTTAAAGTATAGTTGTCACATAGTTGTAAACTTCTGATTATAAGATAAAATAAAAGAAATAACATAAGGAGAAGTTTATGATTTTATTGATAAATGTAGTATCGGCATGGATCAGCGTTGGACTCGTAATAGCGCTGTCTATAATTTGGCTGATGCGTTTGTATATAAAAAAACACGGAATAAAGAAAGAACGCGATGTATATCGCCTAAATAGAATGCTTAGGAAATACCATAAATGGACTGGTATTTCTTTTGTCGTGATTGCATCAGTTCATGGATTGCTTTCTAGTTATAAACTGTTAAGTTTGAATTTCGGGACATTGATAGTTGTTTTAAGTCTTTTGATGGGAATCACTTATTATTTGAGAAAAAAATTCAATAAGGGTTCATCATGGCTAAGTATTCACAGAGCATTGACTTTGATGATATTGATTTCGATTCCCGTTCATATCATTGAAGTAGGCGGTTTTGTGGGGGTAGATGCGCTGGTGATAGAGTTGAATGGAGATCACGAAATATCATATCATGAAGTGATTGAAGACATGGTTTTGAATGTTTACAATGATGGAGTTTACATCGGTGAAGCTACAGGTTATTGCCCTGGATTGATCGTTTCTGTCGTCATTAATGATAATCGGGTAGATTCGATCGACATAATTGAACATAACGAACAAAGGGAAAGCTATTTTTTACCCGCTTTCGAATCGATTCCTTTTCAGATCATAGAGGGGCAATCTCTAGAAGTGGATACTGTGTCTGGATCGACTTATTCATCTATTGGAATTGTCAATGCAGTTGCAGATGCCTTATCTGATGCATTGGTATCTGGAGAAATCATGCCGATTGAAACTGAGTTGAATGTCAATCAAAGTGGAAATCAAGGTAAAGGGAGAAATAGACATTGATAATTGGCATACAAGAGTATGGCGAAAATCATAATAGGATTATAGCCTTTGCTTCTATGTAGCTATACCTCGATAAAAGCTTAGAAAAGTTCAATTCCTCCATTACCTTTTTAAGGGTATAGACTGAATCATCTTTGGGCAGACCTATTTGATAAAGATTAAAGTTGATGACCTGTTGCCTTTTTTCAAAAAAATCGTTATATTATTTATGCATGTTTTTGTTTTGTACGCTACATATTTTGCAGTGTGCAATGAGATTAAGATGGGTCTGGCCATTTTTTTCTTTTTTTTTTGCGTACAAAAATCCTCCTACTTATGTATTCGACATAGATAGGAGGATTCCTTTTTGATTACACTATTTTACATATTTGAGCTAACTATTTCCCGATTGCCCCTTTTTAATTGAGAAAATTGCATAATTACAAACCGTTGCAATAACTGACCTTCAAAATACGCAAAATGGATTTCACCCCAAAATGTCGAATATATATAGTAAGACTAAAAATTATATGTTCACATGAAAGGAGGAAATCCCTAACATGATTATACGACAACAATGTCTTTTATCCTATGATGAATTGATGAAATTACAGCCAAAATCAAAACTCATGATGATTCTCGATGAAATCGATGTAACAGCTGTAATCAATCACATGAGAAAATCAAGAGATATTTGAGGACCAAGAGGATATGATCCTGATCTTTTACTCTATGCTCTTATCGCTATGCAAGTCGAACAAATCAAAACGATTGCAGGATTGGTCAAACGATTAAGAACGGATTTTTCATTCAAGTATGCCTGTGGATTTGGTCTGGTCGACAGTATACCTTCTGAATCATCCTTCAGCAGATTTCTAACCAAACTTTCAGAGCAGCCACTGCTTGAGGAATTGTTCCAAAAGCTAGTCCTATCTGCGAAGGAAACAGGAATTGTTGAGGGCTCTATTTGTAGCCATTGACTCTACAAAACTCGGTTCATATGAGGCTTCTAAATCAAAGAAAGAAATAATTGATGATGGCAATCATCCTAATTGGGGGATGAAAAGAGATACCAATGGAAACAACGGTTTGTTAAGGTGTTTTTGTTTCTTCATTTTTAGGAAATTGAATTATGCAAGATTCTCAGCTCATAGAGTACTTAAACGACTCATTAAGTAAACACCTTCAAATACAGATATCCGAATAATTTCTTAAGATCAGAGCCTTGCACACCCTATATGTTAGGCTAGTTATTGCAACAAACTACACCTTCAGTATACAATCGCTTAGTTTTCTGCGCCCTATATGTCAGGGTAACTTAATACCCTGCACTGTTATCGTTATCTATGCAGTGCAATTTCAAGTAGTTTTCCATCTGTAGCTTATGCTGGTAATAAGGGTATACCCTAGCAATATTCTAAAAAATTGAATATTGCCTTCAGATGCTAACGAATATGTTAAATCGTGCATGCCGATAATATTACATAATATTATCGCAATTCTTGTAGAGATGCTTCTTATAGATAATATAGTTGCAGGTATACCTATTGTTAGTAATTTTACAGAATCTATCTTTCTATTCTCTTTTTTTGATAAAATCGTCTGCGGCAAACCTATTAATATTCCTAAAAAGAGGCTGAAACCATACACAATTATACGATCATACCATGCCACCCTCAGAAGATTTATCTTTTCACTTAAATATATTGTCTTATATAAAGCAAAAAATGAAATTATTATTAATATCAAAATTAAATCTACTAAATAAATTATATATTTCTTTTTCATAGATAATCTCCTTCGTATATTTTACCACCAAGATCCCCATCCAACTGCATACTCATCTGTTTCAGTCACTGTTGTATGATATACTGCATGAGTAAATGCAAACTCCCAGTCCGGAATTTGCATAGCAACACCAACCTGAGCTGAAGCTGCTGTAAATGTACCAGTATTAAATGTATCTGACCATGAACCTGATTCTACAGATGAGAATACTTTCGATTCTATATCGTTAATTACTATTTCAAGAGGTCCAAGATCCAGTGGGGTTCCCCATTGAGCCTCTTGAATTTCAATTTCAGTTGCATATCCATAAACATAACCACAACTTCCACCTGTCCATGAATTGGTCATTCCTGTTACTTCATAAAATGTAAATCCTGATCATGAAACCGTAGCAGTATTTGCTGATATGGATGAAGAATAAGAGATTGTAGCTCCTGCATATGCTATAGTCTTATTTCTAATGATTTCATCTGTTGTTGAAGACGTTATAGCAGTCACCACTGAATTTCTTTCTAACAAGCTACTACTTTGAGGAATATAATTATTATAAATCACTTCTTCGTAAATCACAACTGGTTCCTTATAGCTTTGCTCGATTGTCTTTATATCACTTGTCTTGTCATATTTCACTTTCTTTTCTGCACTGACAAAAATAAAATCTTTCTTTCTTTCCTTTCTTCTTCAAAAACTAATCTTGCCTCTTTAATATCATTTTTATATTTTACAGCCAGACTTTCATAGTTCGAATTTTTAATATTTTCGGCAGCAAACGCACTTTCTGCAATCCCGAATACTAATATTACTATTAAAATAACGCTTATAATTTTTTTCATTTTTCCATTTCCTTCATTTTCTAAATTTTTTGCTCGAGGAATCCATTGTTCAAATAATTTCTTTTGAAATTTATAATATAGGCTGTGCACATTATTGTGGTTTAATTATCGAGACACATAATTGCGATTTCTTAATAAATTTGATTTGAGTAATAGAATAGCTATGCTGCAAGAGATAAATCACGATGATTGTCAACACAATTGTCGCTTTTAATAAAAATACTAGACATTTTTTTGGTTCCTAACTAACTTCCATGAGTTATTTGACCCACATAGACCACAAGGTGCAAATGGCTCTCCCCGACTATGAACTACCTCATTCTTACGACATTTATTAAAGACATAAATGCCCGATGATAAATTACGATCCATGTTACCTCCTTTCAATTCAAATTTTGGATTCACTTGGAATACTCCATGATTTTGGAATATCTTCTGTAAATATTTTTGATGTTTTAGATGAAATCTCGAACATACCCAAAATCATCAAGTTTACAAGTAACAAAATACTAAAAACTGTTAAAATTAGATTTTTCATAACTTATCCCCCTAACAATGATATAATAGTTATATATTAGCAATTGCCTAATATAATCGTATCTAAATTTCAAATAAAATACATACGATTAAAATCGGGGGAGAAAGTATGTTCTATTCTTATAATTCTAAACAATTTGCAAAAGAAGTTAAAAATATCAGACTAAATCTTAAATATTCTCAATCATATGTATCTAAAATTACAAAGATATCCATAGATGGTTTAAGAAAAATCGAATGCGGATCAGTAACTCCTCGTTTTGAAACACTTGTTAAATTATCAGAGCTATACAAAGTAAACCTCATTGAAATGATGGTTCTTTACAGTAAAATACCGAACCTAGTTGAAGCTTATAATAATATTCAGTTTTATATTGATACGGAAAATGTAAAAGAAATAGATATTGCGGTTAAAGACATCAAAGCGTCTACACAAAAATATATTGATGAAGGAATTATTTTACTAGAAGAAGTCATGCAATTTATTAACTTTTGTGAAGCATCAAAGCTTTATATAAAAAACTCGAAGAAAAATTTGATTAAATCCAAAGCACTTGTTATTGAAGCATTAAAAATGACAATTAAAAATTTTGATATGAGTGTAATTATCAAAAATAAATATAATTACTTTGAAATACG
>JAYENG010000218.1:0-1578 GCA_034721975.1 Bacillota bacterium | reverse complement strand
AAACATTTCTTTTTCTTGCATTTGTTTTTTGATATATGATAAAAATATCAATGCTATAAATTCAACAAATAATTTGCCATCTAAGCTTAAATCTGAAGAAACGCCTGGCTTTCTAAAATCAAGTCTACCTTTTAAATCATTAAATCCTTTTTCAACAAGATCTTTATTTCTATAGATTTCTAGTGCTCTAGTTGTATCTTTTACATCGTTACTAATTAGTGTGAAATAGCCAAAGTTTGATTCTTCTTCAGAAATAACATCATCATTTACGGTGACTACAATACCTTTTTTAGTTGTTTCACTTATATTAAAATATTTCGTATATTGTTTTTCGTGCTTTGGGGTTCTTTTCCCAGACTCTAGTTCTCTTTTTAATTTTAGAATTTTTCTGTGAAGTTTTATTTCTTCATCTGCTTTCTTTCCTTTGTTATAGTAAATATGTACATACATTCTTTTAGATTTTTTTAGAGTATCTTTTTTTATAGGTCTCTTTTCCTTGTATTCCCATTTGATGGTAGAGGTTTGTGCATATATATTATATTGTTCAATGTAATTTTCCCACGAGTTAATTGTATTCTTAACTTTTTTTATTTCATTTTGAATCCATATGAGATTATTTTTTGTTCCCATTAAAAATTTTCTATGATCTTTATATAAAAAATCAACATTTGCTTCGCTGTAAAATCCACGATCCATAACTAATTTTACCTTTTTAAATCCGTATGCATCCATATCTTTTAGTAAAGATTTAACCGTTATAACGTCAGTTATATTTCCAGCTAATTTTCTATAGTAAAATGGTAACCCTGAGGTTTCACCAAAAAGCATCGCTAAATTAATTTGCGGCAAGGGATCGTGGTCTTTATTAACACCATACTTCACTTGCTTTAAATATTTGGAATAGCTAGATATAGATGTAGTATCATAAGCCCAAAATTCTTTTTCAGCACGTCTTTTCCCTTGTTTATAAAAAAATCTTTCTCTACTATCATTTGATATATTGGCAAATAAGTCACTACTTCTTTGAGATGATATGTTTTCTCCATAAGGATGTTTATGTGTTGCAGCCCATTTTGGGAATCGACTTAATGCGTTTTTATCCTCTAAAATTAGATAGTAGGCAATTGATAATATTTGATTATATGTATCTGGAAAACAATTCTTAAGATCATCTGTTAATCCAATTTGTTCTCCAATTTTATCAAACAGAAGAGTTGCGCCATAAAAAAATCTTTTAGATTCAGAAGTATAAGTTTGTTTTTTGTTATCCGATTTTTTTTTGCGCGTTGGTATAATCTCTTTTGTTATAGGATCAACCTTGCCAATGCATTTGCGCTTAGCTCTCGATTGTCGCTTTTCTTTGTCCCAATAAGAAACTGATTCATAAGCATATGTTATTCCTGTTTTTTTGTTAGTTTGATATACTATCGCAGCCATAAAATCCTCCATTCATCGTTACTCTTATTATATCATGTAACGAGGAACATTGCAATATAAAACTAGAGTAAACATTGAAATATTAATGTTTACTCTAGTTTTATATTTTTGCATCGTTATATTATTTTGGGAATGCAGGTT
>JAYENG010000217.1:0-1579 GCA_034721975.1 Bacillota bacterium | reverse complement strand
AATACAAGAGATCCTTTTGCTATTGCCAAGGCAATGAATATAGAAGTGTTATATTTTGATTTAGGTAAACTCAAAGGTTTTTATAAAAAAGATGGTCACAATCGATTTATTGTAATTAATGAGAATTTAGATGATTCTTTAAAAAGAATCGTCTGTGCTCATGAATTAGGTCATGATCAATTACATAGACATTTTACTGATAATAGTTGTATTAAAGAATTCATGCTTTATGATATGAAAAGCAAACCTGAATATGAAGCTAATTTGTTTGCTGCTGAATTACTGCTAGATGATGACGATGTCATTGATCTATTTCATCAGGGTTATAGTTTTTTTCAAACTGCAAGCACTTTGAACACGGATGTAAATATACTTGCCATTAAATTACTTGCCATGAATTCACATGGATATGATTTAAAAATCCCTGTTGATCTCTGTAGCAATTTTTTGGGTAAATTATGAATTCTCAGGACTTGTCTTTTTTTTCAAGTTCTTTTTGTCTATAATACCAGTCCAGAAATTCACCGTGTAGGTGCTTTTCGGCTTCCTTTCTCAATTTAATAGCCACATTAATATCCGAGGATGAACCCAGATAATATCGTTTCTTTTTGAATTCTATTTTTGCTTTCCATGTTTTTGTAGAGATATCATAGGTTACACCAACAACACCACTAGTATTATTAGAACGCGGTTCTTGAAATAATTGGTACACATCTGTTCCATCAATGTAATGATCCTTACGGATCTCAAGTGCTTTTTTGATTGCTTTACTTCTTGATTCGTTTAACAGGCAACCACAACTATTTGTTTTTCCACTGGTTAAATTTCCTGCTGAAACTTCAGCTTTATTACCGCAATCGCATTTACATAGCCAAACTTGAGAATTGTTTTGCTTCTTACCTGTTCTCTCTATTGCAACAAGTTTGCCGAAGCGTTGTCCTGTCAAATCATGAATACGAACCTCAGAACGTAAACAGCCACAGCTTTGTATTGCTCCTCCTGAAAGAGCATTTGATTTTACTTCTGCTGTATTGCCACAATCACACTGGCAAAGCCATACAGCAGAGTGATTCTTAATTTTTCCGGTAAATTCTTTAGCTACTAATTTACCGAATCTCTGACCGGTAATATCTTTTATTTTGCTCTTAGAAGCTAAGCAACCACAGCTTTTTACTTTGCCGTATCGCAAGTTTTTTGACGACACAGTTTTTTCATTCCCACAGTCGCATATGCATTTCAACATAACGCCTTTATCCGTATTGCATGCTTCAACAACAGTCAAGATACCAAATTTTTGTCCTATCAAGTCAATATCTTTATTCATAAAAAATTCCCCTTATTATTTATTGGTTCTTTCTGCTGACATCATACGTTCAATACCGCATTTAAATTTAAAAGTTATTTGATGATTATTATAAATAATTCCTTTTTCAACTATCTTGTTAAATATATATTTATTAAAGGAATTATTTTCTACAGTTTCATCTATTTCTTCTAAACTATTTAATAATACATCAAGATTTGATTTGATCATTTCCTGTTCATATTCTTTTAATTTAAGTGATTCATATTCCTGTTG
>JAYENG010000216.1:0-8706 GCA_034721975.1 Bacillota bacterium | reverse complement strand
CTTCCAAATCGAGAACTTTAATTAAAGCGCCTACAATGATAACATTCATTGTTCTGACATTTCCGAGTTCAACCGCTAAATCAGCAGCTTTCATTACGATTGTCTCTTTTGCATGTTCTTGAATGTATTCAATCACACCTTCAGGATATTCTGCTACACCCATCAAAATAGGAGCAGAGCCTATTTCGAAATCATTTATCACTACTATTCCTTCCGGTTTAACATAATCCAACCATCTGCCGGTTTCCATCGTTTCAAATGAAACTAAAACGTCAGCTTGACCCTTGCCGATAATCGGAGAATAAACCTTTTCACCGAAACGCACTTGAGTTGTAACACTTCCACCTCTTTGCGCCATACCGTGTACCTCAGACATTTTCACATCATAGCCAGCATTGATCAATCCCGTAGCTAGAATTTTACTAGCAAGAATAATACCTTGACCACCAACACCTGATAATAAAATATTCTTAACTTCTGCCATTATTATTCACCCGCCTTTACAATTGCATCAAATGGACATGATTGTAAACATACTTCACAGCCAACACATTGATTCGGATCAATAAACGCCTTCATCTTATCATTATCAAAACTGATTGCAGGACAACCGGTCTTAGTGCAAATCTTACAACCTTTACACTTATCTTCGATAATGTAACACTTGTTTTCCAATGGTCCGAATTCAGCAAGATCTTGCTCAGAGTATTTCTTAAGCGCACAAGGCCATCTAGTGATGATTACCGAAGGTCCGTCATATTCAAATGCATCTTCCAATGCTTTATCAACTTCATCCAGTTTAAGTGGATTAACAGTGACAACATGTTTAACCCCGATCGCTTTTACAAGTTCTTCAAAATCAACTTGATTTGTAGGATCTCCTTGTAGTGAAAAGCCTGTTGCCGGATTCTCTTGATGACCCGTCATAGCTGTAATTCTATTATCCAAAATAACACTTACAGTATTTCCATTATTGTATGCCACATCGACCAATGAGTTTATTCCTGTATGCATGAATGTCGAATCGCCGATTACAGAAACAACTCTTCTATCTACTCCATTTTTGTCGAAAGCCTTTTGGGCACCATGTCCCATACTTATGCTCCCACCCATACAGATTACAGTATCGATGGCATTGAGAGGATCAGCAAAACCTAAAGTATAACAACCGATATCTCCAGTAATCATAACATTTTTCTTCTTGCCTAATTGATAGAAAAATCCTCTATGCGGACAACCGGCACATAATGTCGGAGGTCTATTTACTATTTTTGAACTATCTATTTCTATAGTGGTCGCTTCTTTTCCCATTAATGCTTTCTCGATGATATCCGGATTAAGTTCTCCGATATTAGGAATCTTATCTTTACCTATACAATCAATTCCAGCAATCTTTAAATGATCTTCTATAAATGGTTCTAATTCTTCGATTACATATAACGTTTCAACTTTATCCGCGAATTCTTTAATCATTTTCATCGGTAAAGGATACGAAAATCCAATTTTTAAATAATTAGCTGTATCGCCAAATACTTCTCTTGAATAAGTATATGCAACTCCTGAAGTGATGATACCGATTTTAGAATCATTCCATTCGAATCTATTTAAAGGTGAATTATTGCTATACTCTTCTAGTTTTACAAGTTTATCTTCGACTATCGGGTGAAGAAGCTTTGCATGAGCAGGAGCGGCAACATATTTTCTCACCTGTTTCTCGTAAGGAACTATATCGACATTTTTACGCTCTTCAAATTCTACCAGCCCTTTAGAGTGACAGACTCTAGTAGTCATTCTAAAAAGAACCGCAACATCAAATTCTTCACTGATCTTATACGCCTCTTTAACAAAATCTTTTGATTCTTGAGAATCACTCGGTTCAACACAAGCAATCTTAGCAAATTTTGCATAATATCTATTATCTTGCTCATTTTGTGACGAATGGCAACCAGGATCGTCGGCACTCACTAATACAAGACCTCCTGTAATTCCTGTATAACCAATAGTAAACAATGGATCAGCAGCCACATTGACTCCTACGTGTTTCATTGCCGCTAAAGATCTAGCTCCTGCAACTGATGCTCCAAATGCCGACTCTAATGCCACTTTTTCATTAGGAGCCCATTCTGCAACTATATCTTCTTTATAAGGTCCTATATTTTCTAAAATTTCCGTGCTCGGTGTACCTGGATATGCAGCTGCATATGTTACTCCAGCCTCATAAGCTCCCCTAGCAACCGCTTCGTTCCCTGTAAGAAACTTCTTCATTTTTCCACTCTCCTCAATAAATTAAATGTTTGCCGCAACCACACTACCTAATGCTATGGAGTATAATTTCGATTCATAACTATCTGCTCGCGACACTAAAACTATCGGTACTTTTGCTCCCATAATAATTCCAGCAGAATCTGCCTTTGCAATATATGTCAACGCTTTACCAATTCCATTTCCTACTTCTATGTTTGGAACAAGCAAAATATCTACATCTCCTGAAATTTTACTTTCAAATTTTTTTACTTCTGCCGCTTTCTTAGAAACCGCCAAATCAAATGCCAAAGGTCCTTCAACTATTACACCTTCACCAAATTCTCCAGCTTCACACATGTTCTGTAATTCACGAGCTTCAATTGTCACCGGCATTTTAGGATTGACTTTTTCTTTTGCAGCCAAAGCAGCTACTTTGACAGTCTCTACTCCAAAAGCCTTTACTACATCAATAGCATTCTTTGCAATTTTAACTTTTCCCTCTAATGTAGGCGCAATGTTCATACCACCGTCAGTCAAGAATAATAACTTATGATAATTTACACTAGAATAGAGCATTACATGGCTCAGTTGAGAATCCGTTCTTAGCCCATACTCTTTGTTCAATACCGCTTTTAATAATACTGCAGTATCAATCAAACCTTTCATTAGAAAATCAGCTTCATCGTTTTTAACCATTTTTACTGAAATTTCTGCCGCCTCTTGAAAAGTATCCGCTTCAACAAGTTTAAAACTTCCTATTTCCAAGTTCTGCTCTCTAGCAATTGTTTTTATTTCATCAACATTTCCTACTAGAATCGGATCAATAATTCCATCATTAGCCGCATCTACAACAGCAGATAAAACATCGGGATCTTGAGCTGCCGCAACAGCCAATTTCATTTTCTTTTGATTTTTTGCTTCATTCAATAAATCCGTTAAATTTTTAATCACTTTTTTACCCCTTCCGCAAAATTTATAATTTTCCCATAACAATTCAACAAATTGTTGAATTCAATATCATTTTACAACAAAACTTCAATACTTTCAATAATTAGATTGACAATAACTTCTCATTGTTCTAAGAACTCTGTTTATCTATATGTTCCATCCACTGCTTGGTTATTTCATCTTCAGGATTTAAATCATATGCTTGGTTAAAGAATTTTCTAGCTAAATCCAGTTGTCCTTTATTGAAGTAGACGATTCCCATATTACAAATCAATTCATGCTTGGTCGGATCCAATACTATTGCTCGCCTATAAATTTCGCTCGCTTTATCGTAATCGGAAGTCATGGTAAAACAAATTCCCAACTCGTTCATTATGTCTACATTGTCTCCACTTAGTTCAAGTGCACGATTCAAATAATGAATCGCACTTTGATATTCTTCTTTAAACCTGTATCCCAAACCGATAAAAAAGAACACATTCCACCACTCAGAA
Organism: Bacillota bacterium; assembly: GCA_034721975.1. Classification (GTDB taxonomy): domain Bacteria; phylum Bacillota; class Clostridia; order Peptostreptococcales; family Acidaminobacteraceae; genus DAOURC01. The sequence continues at coordinate 5,020 of JAYENG010000216.1, read as the reverse complement.
AATTCATCTTTGATAAAGAGCAATTTTTCCAACCCTTCATCATATCTTCCTTTTAAAATCAATTCATAACCATCTTCGTAGATCATTCTCGATTGTAATTTTGGAAAAATCTCAACAAGCTCAATTTTCAACTGTTCATCGAGCTCCTTATCAATACTGTTCTCCCATAGATATTTAGCTTTTGAATACATGCCTTTATTGTAATAGTAATAGCCCAAATAATATTCCGGAAGAGGACTAGTTGATTCGTTCTTCAATAAATATTCAAATATTCTTCTAGCCAAATCATTAAAATCTTCAACACCGTTCTCTCTATAAATATCAATACTCAATCTCCCGATGTTAAGCAAAAGCTCTTCTGATTCAAAACCTAAATTAAATAACCCTATTATCTTAACAAGTGAATCAATTTGGTTGCCAGGTACAATATTTTTAAGTATATTCCCTGCCGATACTTCTAAAATATCATCATCTATTTTTAACAACAACTCTCTGTAATAACCTTTATGCTTGAATTTAGGATCTAACCCCAATAAAAATATTATTCCATCAATTAGTTCTGTCTGAGAAAAACTGGGATCAGATTCATATATTTTATCTTTAACCGATTCTACAACTAATGGTAATGGAATATTTTTATCAAGAGTAATTCTATTACCGAATTCAATGTCTTTCATCAACTCAAAAAAAGCGATTTGATCTAATTTCTCACTTAAAAATTCTAAACCTATTATCATTTTCAATCTCCTATTTTAAATATTTGCTGATATTTTTATCAATGATCTTTTGTCTGTAAAGCTCAAAATAGTCATAGCTTTCCAACCTTAAAATCTTAACTGTCAGCTCTGATACTTTCACATGAAGTTCAGAAATATATTCATCTGAAACACTTTTTCCATCACATGCCACCATAACAGCTCTTTGATTGGCATTTATTATTTTAAAATCAATTAAAGTTTCATTGGAAATAATTATTGAATTTTTCATCGGTCTGTTCACTCGATTGTCATTCGGGTTTAAAGGCGTCAACTGAAAAACCGGCAAATCGGAATGAATCGTAGCGCCTCCCGCCCATATTGCATATCCTGTAGCTCCTATTGGAGTGGAGACGATGAAACCGTCACCTGTAAAGTAATTGAAAGGTTTTTTATTGAGGTAGACCAATGCTTCCATTAATCTAGGTTGTTGATGTTTGATTAAAATCTCATTAAAAGCATAATTGACTATTATTTCTTCATGAATAGTTTTACTATGAACTTCTAAAAGTGGATATTCAAAAGCATTAAGTTTTTTTTGTTTTAGAATACCTATCAACATATCAATGTCATTTGGAATCAAGGAAGGCAAAAAACCCAATTTACCTGTATTTATCCCAATAAAAGGAATATCTTTAGTGGCATGATTTCTAATAGCACTAAGCATAGTGCCGTCTCCTCCTATTACAATAATAACATCCGGTTGAAATCTTGTAGGGTAAAAGCCATTCTCTTTCAATAATTCAATTAGTTTTTCTTTTACCTGTAAACTTGCTCGTTTATTATTATGATGAATAAAAATTCTGCGCATAATATCCCCCATCTATTGACTAAAATGATTAAAAACCCTTTTTCTATAATTTGTTAAATGTAGTTTTTTAAATAATTGTCCTCGAAATATCATTACAAACGACACATAAACCAATATTATTATATTTGAAACATACGGAATCATACTTCCTATGAAAAACAATATTATCAACCCTAATAAAAAGACAGCATTTATCGAATACCATTGCAAGAAATTTCTTTTAATAAAATTGAAATTATAAAAAAACATATCTCTTTCATCATAATCTGAAATATAAATAATTTCCGGCATAGGATTAAAGAGAATAAATATGATAAATGGAAGAATATATATATATTTCCCCAGTAAAATATTGATTCCCAACAACATCAATATATAAAAAGATAGATTCATGATTAATAGAAATATCCAACTTTTTAATAAAAACACCTTTATTCCACTGTAGATATACTTAAACTTAAAACGCTTATAATACATTGCTTGAAAAAGCACGTAAAAATAACTCGATAATATTACTGCAAATATCAGGCCTCCCAATAATGAAGAAAATATTCCCAGGTTGATAAACGAAATCAAATGCAGTGATAAATAATATGCCAAAAAATGTACAATCGGAAACACCAGCAGCAGTGGTAGTTTTTTTGTAAGTTGCAGTGAATTTTCCCATGATTCCATAAAAAGGTTCTTGATATCTTGTATCCTACTCATTGTTATCATCTACTCCTATAATACCAAATTTATCGTTCTTATAATCAAAATAACCAATCGTTCTTATCTTTTGATATGATTCATCAAAAACATTGTAGTCAAAACTCATAATCTGTATGCTTTTGATTATCTCTTTTGCACTGTATTGTTTAAATTGCGGCATTGTTTCTAAAATGAATTTTTCATCTTTAATCATTTCGTGAATCTCATGTCTAGGAATATCTATGTCCAACCTTCCAAAGAATTTTGTTTCTTTATATCTGCTTTTTCTATGATAATCCAGTTTCATCAATTCTTTTATCAAAGGTAAATTCAACCCATCTTTTTCTTCCAGAAATTGATAAAGATATATGAATAAATCAATCAATTTATGTTTTTGTTCAAATAGTTTTCTCTTATTCCAAAACTCGCTGAAAGCATCGTAAAAATCGGATGGAGAATCAAATCGATTCACAACAAATTCGATAGTGTTTTCAAAATGATGAGAATTATAGTAATTTTCAAGCAATTCCTCAATGTCCTTTAAATAAACCATGTCGCTATATGATAAAAAATCATTACTGAATATTTCGTACGGCGGTTCACTGTCATATACATATCCGTATTTCTCTTGTTCTCTTCTGATTTGACTTCCTTTCAGCAGTTTCAAAAATCCCAATTGGAAATGGTCGGCTTTTAAAGCATACACCTCATCAAAAGATTTCATAAACTTTTTCAATCCCTCATAAGGTAATCCAGCAATCAAATCTACATGTATATGAATATTTTGAAGTTCAATCAACTCTTTTAAAGTAACTTTAATCTTATCGAAATATATATTCCTATTGACCGCTTCAATGACTTTTTCATGCACACTTTGGATTCCGACTTCAAATTGCACTAAATCTTTTCTAACCCCTTCTAATAAATCGATCCAATCTTCATCGATGAGATTAGGAGACAATTCAAGATGAAAGGTTGTAACCCCATTGTCATTATCGATCATATACTTGATAATCTCTAAGCTTCTCTTTTTATCTATGTTAAAAGTCCTATCTATGAATTTAACAATTTTCACTCTTTGATCTAAAAAAAGTTGAAGATCTTTTTCAACTAAATCAAGTGATTTGTATCTTACACCTTTAATAGTCGATGAAATACAATATGAACAGTTATACGGACACCCTCTTGATGATTCATAATATACCAACTTGTTTTTATCGAATGGCAGATCGTATGGAAAAATCAATGAATCGATACTCATCAATGGATTTTTAGGACCCATGACCAACTCTTCGTTTTCGACATATGCAACACCTGATAAACAAATATCTTTTTCATCATTCATTAATGCCTTTATTAAATTTTGAAAAGGAATTTCACCCTCTCCAAAAATCACATAATCTATAGAAGGCACTCTTTTAAGTAATTCTTCCGGGTCATAACTTACCTCTGGGCCTCCTACAATTATCCTGATATTTGGATTTATCTTTTTTATACTATTGATGATCTCAATAGTCATTGAATAATTCCAGATGTAAATGGAAAAAGCAATTATATCCGACTTGCTCATAACAATTTTTTTAATAATAAAATCTTTTCTCTGATTTATTGTAAAATCTTCTATAAATATATCTGTACCTGGAATTTGTAATGCATATTTATATAAATACCTTATCGCCAAATTAGAATGGATATATTTTGAATTCAAACTTGTAATAAATACTTTCATGTTAGTCTCCTTCTTAATAATTCTATGTAATTATAACATATTTATGCTATACTATTGATGAATAAATGAACTGGAGGTGTTTTTGTGGCAATAATGTCATCTAGATTAATTCGACATGAAATATGTAAAGACGAACTAAAAAGGTTGGGAGCACGTGTTATTGATATTCAAGGTGTAATGTCTCTTGTGAAATTCAATATCAGCGGGACAATTATTTCTTATATATATCATTTGAATGATGATAATACATTCTTTTTAGAAAGAATCAAACCTTATTCAATGCCCATTGGGGATTATGAATCAGAAGAAGAAATCATCGATGTTATCAAAATCGATATTGCACAATTCAAAAATGCAATGCATAGTCATAACTTCAGTAGATTCATTGAATTAGATTATAATATCGCTAAACTTGTACGTTTGTTTGAGGATTTATATCTGTACTATAATATAAATGATGAAGATCTTGATACTATGGATAATGAAATCAATCTTCTTCTAACCATCATCAAAAAAATCAAAAATAATTCTGCAAGAGTATTCTTTGAAAAAGAACCTGATGTACTTTCAAATGAAGTCGAATATGATCATCCAAAACTTGATGAATAAAAAAAACAAAAGGTCTGCTCTTTCGAGCAAACCTTTTTTACATTTTTTCAGGAGCTTTCAAGCCTATTAGATATAATCCGTTTTTTATAGTTTGACGCACTGCATCTACTAACAGCACTCTTGCTTTCGTCAGTTCTTTATCATCTGTAATAATTGGATTGTCATGATAGAAACGATTGAATTCTTGCGCAAGGTCGACAGTATATCGAGTGATGATTGATGGTTCATTTTTATCAGCAGCCGATATTATGATCTCAGAGAATTTTTTCAACGTTCTTATTACCTCTAAACTTCTTTCATCATTTAAAAGATTGAAATCAACATCTAATTCAACTTCGTTATCAACTTTTTTAAGCACTGAACAAGCTCTAGCATGAGTGTATTGTACATAAGGACCAGTTTCCCCTTCAAAGCTTAGTGTTTGCT